>JBGUGI010000001.1:0-2416 GCA_045111495.1 Bacilli bacterium
AATCAAAGCAAAATTAAAAGGACTGAGTCCAGTTCAATATCGGATTCAGTCCCTTCAACAGTCTGTTTAGAAGTGATATGATTGTTGAAACATTTCAGTCCAACATAATGGGTTCACTTCAAATATCTCGCCTCTTTTATTATCTTTTTATAGTGCTTTAGCCTTTTGAAGGAAAGCGTCTACTTTATCGTTTGATACTTTGTATGTTCTGCGTGTAGTGCTATAGACTTCGCGATAAAACGGATTAGCGGGATTCTTGAAGTAACGATAGAGATGAACAATAGAGAATTCTTCACGCGGCATCTTTCCTATTTCCATTAAGAAGTTGTCGTCTATTCCATAATAGACTTTCTCATTAGTGCCCAAATTGTATTCCTTATTTGTTTCAGTAAAATCGAAAGCTTTAATATCATTTAATAAAGAAAGATTAGTGTCGTTTACGACTTTCTCATCATAATACACAGCAGCGGTGTTTCCTTCTTTACTAAGTTCCGCATAATAGTTTTCTAATGTTGTTTCTTCTTCCGCTTTTTCGTTAGTGGCGTGATAGAACTCATCCATTTCTTCAAATCTTTTAGTCACCGCTTCAATCATGGTTTTACTATCTTTTTCTGAGATTGAGTATTCAGCGTATTGACTGATTCTTTCATCATTCTTTTTACCTTGCGCGGATAGATGTATGCAGTTCTCATAAACCATTAAATATAAACTGGTATAGTTTCCAATTTGACGGTCTAAGGTGTACGTAAAGCCATCTCCTTTGACATCTGGGATAGTTTTCTTTAGACGGATAGATGAGATGTTATTTTTAATGATCTCCGCAACTTTATATTGGTAGTCATTGAAAGAGAACCTATCGTAATCTTTTTTGTTTTCTTTTATATGGAAATACGAAAATGAATCTTCTTCGATATCTGTTAGCCATTCTTTGATGGATACAGTTGGCTTTTCTTGAAAATCACAGCCGGTTAATAAAGAAGTAGCGATAATTGGAATGAGTAATAATTTTTTCATAGGGAGTTCCTCACTTTTTCTTTAAGAAGTTGTATAGTATATAAGTGACATTTCGGATAACATTTAACAAAAAAGTCACATTATATCTGGATATTATTATAATCACACATATTTATAAGTGATATATTTAGCAGATTAAATGTTACAAAATGTCTAATTAGTGAAAATCCCAAGAAACAATTATGAACAAATTACTTACTCTTATCTCATTACCACTTTTATCACTAGGCTTATCTAAATGCTCTACTTATCCTATCGTGGGCACAGATTATTCTAAGAAATATAATCCCGCGAATGTATTTGATACAGATAGAAAGATTTCATATAACCAGATATTGATTGATGAAAATAACTATAGTCCAAGTGAAGATGAGTGCGCAAAGCTCAAACGAATGATCTTAGATGCGGATTTTAAGAGCACTAAAGAGACTAATTCATTAACAACAGGATTTACATACACAATACGTATACCCGCTTTAATCTGGGGCTATAGTCAATATGAATACCATTTCTATACCGATGGTATTGCTAGTATCACTGGTAACACCGATGAGAAAGATGAAAATGGTTATTATAAAACTGCGACTTTTTACTATAAGTGTAAGGATACTGAAACCGCTGAAGCGTTATATGACTACGCAAATACAATTGTTGAGAACTATCTAGAAGACCAAAGAAAACAAAAAGAAGAAAGAGAAGCTGCTGAAGCAAGAGTGGCCTCCTTCACTCTTGAAAAAGCACTAGAAGATATTAGAAACCAAGAAAAGTTATTCATGGACTTTTCTCATGCAGATTATTCCTCTTCTGAGAACTATGTCTTTTATGACGATCCTAAATTAGAAGATGATGGAACTGTTAAAGAACTTATATTAGGGGCTACATATACTCTTATAACAAGTTCAAAAACATCGACGATTGGGAATAGGTATACATTCCTCTCTCTTTCTAACACTATTCAAGATGAAAACGGTAATCCACCTTTAACTTATGGCGTTACTTTTGATGAAGATGATTTAGAAGCTAGATTCTCTGTTCAAACAAAAGATAGATATGATAGAGACTACTCAAAGAGCGAAAAATATAGTATTCCAAGAACCACAATGCACGAGATCTTCGATAATGTCTTTAGACTATATGAGGCTAAACATCCCGCTGAAGAAGAAAATAGTGAAGAAGATTTATAAGAGTTATTAATATTAAATTGATAGACCTCCAATCAAATAGGGAGGTCTTTTTATTGCTTTTCTTTTGTTCAAAGAGAGACTTTTGTAACTTTATACATAAATATTCCACAAATATGACATTTTACATTGATAAATGTATGTGAAACGCTATATCATTAAAGTCGGAAAATTGAGTATATGGTCATAGTATGGTTGACCGTCTCTACATAGCTCCGTTA
>JBGUGI010000002.1:0-8855 GCA_045111495.1 Bacilli bacterium
TGTGGTCGATGGTAAGTTCGGAATTACCACTGATGATAGGGTGGTGACAACCATTCTTAGAAAAGTAAATAAGCCAATTATTTTAGCGGTTAATAAAATTGATGAAGGCTCCCATATGGCGGATGCCCAAGAGTTCTATGGCTTAGGCCTTGGTGAACCACACGTTGTTAGTGGGGCACATGGTATTGGTATTGGTGATATCCTTAACGAAATTGTTAAATACTTACCAGAAAACAAAGAAGAACTTGAAGAAGATAAAGTCACATTCTGTGTCGTTGGTAGACCAAACGTTGGTAAATCTTCTTTAACTAACGCTATCTTGAACCAAGATAGAGTCATTGTTAGTAATATCTCTGGTACCACTAGAGACTCTATTGATACGCCATTTAATAGGAATGGTAAAAACTATTTAGTTATCGATACCGCTGGTTTAAAGAAACGCGGCAAGATTTACGAATCCATTGATAAGTATTCTGCCATTAGAGCGCTTAAAGCTATTGAAAGAAGCGAAATTG
This sequence comes from Bacilli bacterium, assembly GCA_045111495.1. Taxonomy (GTDB): domain Bacteria; phylum Bacillota_I; class Bacilli_A; order RFN20; family CAG-826; genus RUG14515. The sequence continues at coordinate 516 of JBGUGI010000002.1, forward strand.
TTTTGCTTGTCCTTGATGGTAAAGAAGGTATTACCGAACAAGATAAACACGTTATTCAATACGCTACTGATTTACATAAAGCCATTATCATCGTGGTTAATAAATGGGATCTTGTTGATAAGCAAACAAATACCATGTCTGATTATGTGAAGATTATTCGTGAAGAGTATAAGTTCTTAGACTACGCTCCTGTTGTCTTTGTCTCCGCTCTTAAAAAGCAAAGATTAGACACCTTATTTGAAACATTAGACACTGTGCATGCAGCCTACTATACTCGCATCAAAACAAGCCTCTTAAATGAAGTTATGCAAGATGCACAAATCATGAATCAGGCACCAAATTTTAACGGAGGACGTCTAAAAATTTTGTATTCTTCTCAAGTTAGTTCTGCCCCTCCAACAATCGTTCTTTTTGTCAACGATCCACAGTTCATGCACTTCTCATATCAAAGATATATTGAGAACAGATTGAGAGATACTTTCAACTTTGACGGCACCCCAATTCGTATCGTTTTAAAGAAGAGAGCGCAACAATCTCGTGACTAAATCTAATAAATTCGCAAAAATATCCTTGTAAAATTCGCAACATATACTATAATAAAGGTTGCTAAATCACATAAGCAAATTCAGATTAATTAAAAGGGAGTTTTTAATCGTGAAGAAGTTCAACAAAAGAGATTTAGTCCAAATCGTCGCAGACGAGGGTCATCTTTCCAAGAAAGACGCCAGAAATGCACTTGACTTATGCTTCGACTTAATCGAGAAGGCTTTGCTCGAAGGTCAAGAAGTCAACATTACAAACTTTGGTGTCTTCACCCCAAAAACCCGTCAATCACGTGATGGTACACATCCAAAACAACACACACGTATCAAGATTGCGGAATCTCGCTCAGTGACATTTAGACTATCTAAAGCACTTAAAGGCAAATTAAATAAGTAGCCTAATGCGAATAAACCAGCTCCGTGCTGGTTTTTTCGACTGTATGTATCACGCAATGCGTGTAGAATATATTTATATGGAAATCAAAATTTATATCTTTAAAGAACTTGCTAAGAAGTTCAATTCACACGGTTTTAATCTTTATCTCGTCGGTGGTACCGTTAGAGACTATCTCTTAGGTGAGCCATTAACCGACGTCGACTGTGTAAGTGAAGCCACTCCAGAAGAGATTGCCTCATTCTTACCAAAGATTGATAAGACATTTATTCGTTTTGGCTATTTAAAATTCAAAAGCCCAGAAGGTGTGAAATTTGATATAACCACTTTAAGAAAAGAATCAGCATATTTAGATGGACGTCATCCAAGTAAGATTGAATTCGTTAAAGATTTAAAGGATGACTTCTCTAGAAGAGACTTTACCGTTAACGCTTTGTATATGGATAAAGATTTAAAGGTTATTGACTATGCGAATGGTCAAGAAGACTTAAAGAATCACATCTTAAGAGCGGTGGGCGATCCTGAAACTAGATTAAAAGAAGATCCATTAAGAATCTTAAGGGCCATTAGATTCCATCTCATGCATAACTTAGATATCGAAGAATCGTTATTAAAAGCCATGCATGATAATTTCCATTTATTAAAAAACACTACTGATGCGAAAATCAGAAGTGAATTGGCAAAGATTGACGACAAAGTCGTGGATCAAAAAGAAAAAGAAAGAATTTTTCAAGAATTTGATATAGCAAACCTAGTGGGTGTGATAAAGTAATAGCATGATTAGTGAAGCAATCGATTTCCGTTTTCTTCTTTTAGAAAACTATAAAAAACTTAAAATTAGTGAAAACCAATTAGCGATCATCATGATGATTGATCACTTAATTGAACATGGTGATCAGTTTGTGACCGCGGATCTTTTATCATTAAAGATGTCTTTAGACATCAAAGAAATCGATAGATTACTTGCTGATTTATTAACACGTGGTTTAATGGAATACACGACAGTTAATGGAAAAACTGTGACATCTCTAAATCCTCTTAAAGAGAAACTTTACCGTGAGTTCCAAATCAGTGTTTCCAAAGAAAACGAAGCCAAGAATAGTGAAACAATTTCCAATCAGTTGAGTAATATCTTTGAAAAGTTTCAAAATGAATTAGGTCGTTCCTTGTCTCCAACTGAAGTAAGTACAATTAGAGAATGGGTTTCTATGGGATATACTGACGAAGTCATTATTGACGCTTTAAAGGAAGCGATTAACCAAGGTAAGAAATCTATTAAATCCGTTGATAGAATTTTATTAACATGGGCGAAAAGAGATGATCTTGAAGCGGAAGGTAAAACATCAATCGATGATGATTGGACCAAAAACTTAGAAGAAACTATTCGTATCGCTAAAACCCCATGGCTTGATGAGGACGATGAAGACTAATATCTCCCCATTACTTAACTATTTAGATGAAATGTTCCCATCCGCTAGATGTGAACTTTTTTATTCTAAAGATTATGAGCTAGTAATCGCGGTAATGTTATCCGCTCAAACAACTGATAAATCAGTCAATGCGGTCACACCAATATTGTTTGATAAGTATCCTTCTTTAGAAGATTTAAATAACGCTCCTTTAGAGGATATTGAAGAAATACTTAAACCAATCGGCTTATATAAAAATAAAGCTAAAAACTTAAAAGGTATTGTTAAAGACTTATTAGAAAGACTTAACGGGAAAGTACCTTCAAATAAAGATGAATTAATGACTCTTCCAGGAGTGGGTAATAAAACCGCCGGTGTTATTCGCGCGGAAATATTCCAAATCCCAGACTTACCTGTAGATACACATATATTAAGGATTAGTAAAAGACTTAACCTTGCTAAGAAAGAGGATGAGCCAATTGATGTCGAAAGAAAACTTAAAAAACTTATCCCAGAAGAAAGATGGATTAAGTCACATCACCAATTAATTCATTTTGGCCGCTATTTCTGCACTGCACGAAATCCACAGTGTGAAAACTGCAAAATAAGCGACATGTGCACTAATAAACGCAAGTAATTACTTAAAGTATAAAGCGTCAACAGCGTCAAGATAATGTAGTCTTGGCGAATAGTCTTGTTTAATTAAAATACCTTCTTTAGTAAACACTTCATAAGGAATGGATTTTCTTTTTCCATGCTCATAGAAATCAATCACAAAAGAAGCATCTAATAAATAAATCTCGTCTTTCATTTGGAAAGAGATAATAAAGAAAGCGATGCCTCCATGTTTAAGGACATTCTTTAAATGAACAATTTGGTGCTCGCTAATATTGCTTAATGGAAATGAAGTGGTGGATTTAGTGTTCTTGGCTTCAAAATCAATATATCTACCTTTATAAACACCGTTATAGTCCGTCGTGGATTGCTTTTCGAAATAGGCGTCAGTAATTCTGGCACCTCTAGAATAGTCAACCTTCACAATATTAATTGGTGTTGGTCTTTTGTTAATTAAGGCAATACCAGAATCACGATAAAAATCATTGGAAAGATTGATATCTTCCTCTAATGACATACCACGGTTTGCAGCGCTCAAAAGAGTTCTATGAGCAGATGATTTATTCTGTTCTAAGTTTTCCTTCTTTTGATATGTCTTACCGTTTGGATATCTCATTATTCAATATACTTTTTAATCTCTTCTTCGAATTCTTGATATGTCACGTTCTCATTGTTCGCTAATTTCTTCATGGTATTAGCAACAGGAACAGGGAAATGATTAAATGTTTTTAAAACTTTCTTATATTCTTCAACGAGTAATGAACTCTTTCTCATTGTGGCGTCATATAACCACGCGAGGTTTTCGGCATCGACTGCTGGATCGTGAGCTGGACCAGCTTGCTTTACACCAAAGGCATCGCAGTATCTAATTAAAGATAGTGGATTGCCCTTATCATCTCTCATAAATTCAGAGATAAAAGCGCTGAAGTCGATATAGTTTTGTTGAATGCATTGGACGATTTCTTTTGGGAAATCAAAACTATAAGAAATAGAGGAAGATAAAATCTTCATATCATGATTACCAAAGGTAATAAATGAGGATTTCTTAAAAGACATACCGCAGTATTTCTTAAGTTCACTCATCGCGGTGTAAAAGCTCACACCTTGTTGTTTGAGCATATCTTCAGTGATACCAGTTAAATCGGTAACAATCTTGCCCACTCTATTGTGTGCTTTGACATACGCTCTAAATGGCTTTTTGGCTTTCTTAATATAGCCATGACGATCAATCACCACGTGTAAAGCGCCGATAGCAATCATCTCATGAGAGAATTGTGTGCCTTCGAAGTCTAGGAACACTAGTGATTTATGACCTTTTAATAACTTTTCGAATTTCTTCATATAAATTTCTTTGATAGTATACAACATTTCCTCTTTTTTCAAAAGAGAAAAGATTGAATTATAAAATTATCTCTTATATTATATAAGAAATGGAGCAAATATGGCAGTAAAGCTTTTTCTTAACTCTCAAACAATCTTGAATCATACATTCCCCATTACCCATAAGAACGCTTATGATGCTGAGGAAGTAGATCGCTTCTTAGATATGGTTATTCAAGATTATAAACTCGTGGAAGCAAGTGTTGTCATTCCTGTTAATGAATATGAAACACTTAAACAAAAGAACAAAGTTCTGGAGAGTGAAAAAAGAAATATCGAAGTTGAACTAGAAAGATACAAAGCTCGCTTCACCAATATTAAATCCAGTGATAATGTCACCACAGACAATATCGAGTTAGTCAGAAAGATCAATGCTCTAGAAAAATTCCTCTGGAACCATGGATTCAACCCTGACACAATCAAATAACATCTAAAATTCCGGTCTGGACAATCGCTGCTTCGGTAGAGGAAAGTCCATGCTCGCACGAGCTGTGATGCTCGTAGTGATTGCGCTAGCGGAAAAAATAACGCTAGGTACGTAGGAGTACGTAACGGCGGGAGGATACCTAAAGGAAACCATGGTCGAATCCCTGAAAGTGCCACAGTGACGAAGTTTATTGGAAACAATAAAGTGGAACGCGGTAAACCCCACAAGCGAGAAACCCAAATTTGGTAGGGGAGACAAGGAAAGAGAACTGAATTAATCCTTGTAGGCATTGCCTAGATAAATGGTTGTCAAAACAGAACATGGCTTATAGGACCGGATACTCACTAAGGAGACAAAATGAATTTACCAACAAAAATTACATTCACTAGAATCATCATGATTGTCCTCATGATTATTAGCTTATTCGTGTTAAATATTATTAATGCGATTAATGGCTGGCAAACATTTGAATTAGGCAACACGGGTATCAATTTAGTCTTCTTAATCTTATTTGTTTTCTTCGTGATTGCGAGCTATACAGACCATCTTGATGGTTACCTTGCAAGAAAAAATAATCAAGTCACAGATTTAGGCAAATTCCTTGATCCAGTAGCGGACAAATTATTAGTTAACTCACTTGTTATTTTCTTAGCCGCTCCTGCGGTTTTTGCCCGTTATGTCCCTAACGGAGATAGTGTTATTTCTTTCAATGTTTGGTGCGTCATTATCTTAGTGGCACGTGACATTGTTGTGGATGCTTTAAGATTTATCGCTGCGAGCAAAGGCACAGTTATTGCAGCGAACATCTTTGGCAAATTAAAAACAGTTTTAGAAATGGTGGCCATTGGTGCAGTTCTTCTCAATGGTTTCCCATTTAGATATTTTGATGCCTCTTGGCCAGCAGGCTTACACATTGCAGACTTCTTAGTCTACTTAGCGACAGCCGCTTCCTTTATTTCAGGCGTCATCTATGTCGTACAAAATAAACATGTCTTCAAAGAAGGAAAATAAAATGAATTCCCAAGACATCAATTCTTTGTTCCGTGAAAAAGGCGTCACTCTTGGTTCAGTTGAATCATTTACTGGTGGTTTATTCGCTAGAGAGATTACCGCTGTCGCAGGAGCTTCTAAGTTTTATAAAGGTGGCCTAGTTACTTACGCAACAGAAGAAAAGGTGGCCTTATTAGGAATCAAACAAGAACTCGTTGATGAATTTGGTGTGGTTAGTAAAGAAATCGCTATCCAAATGGCGGAACTTGGTAGAAAGAAACTCAATGTTGATTACTGCATTTCCTTCACTGGTAATGCTGGTCCAAGCGCCATGGAAAATAAACCAGTTGGCGAAGTTTATATCGGTTTAGCGACACCCACAAAAGTTGAAGCATTTCCCTATCAATTAGAGGGAGACCGTAATAAAATACAAGAAAAGGCAATAAATTTAGCGTTTACGCTACTGGAAAACGCTTTAAAAAAATAATGATAATTTAGGAAAAAAATCAAAAAGTACCCCTATTAATTAGTAGAAGGAGATCTCATATGGCAAAAGAAAAAGAGAACTTAAAAAACGATACGTTAGACGAGACGTTGAAACAAATTGAAAAGCTCTATGGCAAAGGCGCTGTCATGCGTTTAGGCGATAGAGAAACAGTTGATGTTGATGCAATTCCAACAGGTTCATTACTCATTGACCAAGCTATTGGTGTTGGTGGCTATCCAAAAGGTAGAATCATCGAAATCTTTGGTCCTGAAAGTAGTGGTAAAACCACATTAGCATTGCATGCCATCGCTGAATGCCAAAAGCAAGGTGGTCGTGCGGCCTTTATTGACGCTGAACATGCAATTGATCCACTCTACGCTAAAAACTTAGGGGTTGATATTAATGAATTAATCCTTTCCCAACCAGACAATGGTGAACAAGCATTAGAAATCGTCGAGATGCTCGCTGGTTCTGGTTCCATTAACTTAATTGTTGTTGATAGTGTTGCTGCCTTAGTCCCACAAGCGGAATTAGATGGCGAAATGGGCGATAGCTCAGTCGGCTTACAAGCTAGATTAATGTCTAAAGCAATGCGTAAAATCGCTGGTGTTCTTAATAAGAAAGAATGCGCAGTTATCTTCATTAACCAATTACGTGAAAAGGTTGGCGTGATGTATGGCAATCCTGAAACAACTTCTGGTGGTCGTGCTTTGAAATTCTATGCTTCCGTTCGTATTGACATTCGTCGTACTGAAGCAATCAAACAAGGCTCTGATATCATCGGTAACACATGCCGCGTGAAGATTGTTAAGAACAAAGTCAGCGCACCATTCAAACAATGCGAAATTGATATTATCTACGGACAAGGCATTTCTAAAGAAGGTGAAATCCTTGATAGAGCAGTGGAAATGGGCTTAATCAAGAAAGCCGGTTCCTGGTTTGAATATAACGGTCAAAAAATTGCTCAAGGCCGTGATTCTGCTAAAGCGTACATCAAAGAAAATGAAGATGTCGCTAACGAACTCTTAGAAAAAATCAAAACAGGCGTTGTCGCCGAATAATTATAAATACTTTATTTAAGTCTTTAAGCGCTATTAGTGCCGTTTTAGCTATGCAATAATTCGTCAAAGACAAGACGTTAAAACTCGGAACGAATACCTCTAATCACGACCTAGTGAAAGGAGGTGATGTGCAATGAAACAACTTAAAGAACTAAGGTTTCTTTTGGTTCTTTTTGTGATTTGCCTATTTTTGTGCCTGCTATTGAAGCTGGTGTAAAAAAGAATCCCTTTAGACTTATTCCATAAAGTGTTTTAGAGGATTCGTTCTTGTGGTCTTATTATATCACGAGCTTCGGTTTTGCAATTACAAAAAATAATGACATTATTTATTTGCGAGACTATAATAATTTTGTATCCTCGAAAGATACTTACCTATATATTCTCATCTGAGAACTTTATTATCGGGTTTTACCTGTTAGTTATAAAAAATGTATATCTCTATCCTTTATAGGGGAGCATTTTAGGTAAAGTCTACTTGTAGACTAACTTATTTCTATAATAGAAAGGAAACTAAATTATGCCACAAATTCCATTATGGGCTGGAATTCTTATTGGTGTTCTTTGTTTAGTTGCGGGTGCCGCAGTTGCTTTCTTAATTCCATTTGTTAGAAACAATATTGCTAAAAACACATCTAAAAAAATCATTCGTGATGCTGAAATTAAAGCGGAACACATTACAAAAAATGCGCAAATTGATGGTAAGCAAGCTATCAATGAAATGAAACAAGAAGCCAGTAAAGAAATCCACGAAAGAAAACAAGAATTACAAGCGCAAGAAAGATCTCTTAACCAAAGAGAACAAAACATTGATCGTCGTGATGCCGCTCTTCTTTCTAAAGAAAATGCTTTAGATGAAAAGAACGAAACATTATCTAGACGTTTAAAAGAATTGGACAAGAAAGATGCCGCTCTTCAAGAAAAGATTGATAGCATTATCGTTGAACTTGAAAAGGTTGCACAAATGTCCACACAAGAAGCGCGCGATGAATTATTCAATCGTGTCGAAAGTAAAGTCAGTAAAGAAATTGCTGCCTT
>JBGUGI010000003.1:0-9507 GCA_045111495.1 Bacilli bacterium
AATCAAATTCTCTATTACTGAACAAGATATCAATAATTATATCCACGCAGCGATTAAGGATAATGAACAATTAAATAAGTATTTAACTCAACTCGCTATCGACATTAAAGACGATTCCTATGTTTTAAATGTTTCTGGCAAAGCATGGTTCTTCGAAACAAGAGCGAAACTAACCACAACTTTATCCAAAGAAACAGTCGTGTCCGCGGATGGAGAGAAAGAAGCCTTTGTTTTAACTGTTAAGAAGATGACTTTAGGCCGTTTAACCAAGTTAAAAGAAGTCATCTCTTTCTTCTTATCTAGATACATCAATAATGAAACAATTGACGCCTTAACCGCGGCTATTCATTTACATTCTGATTTAAAGAACTCTAAGCTATTCATCTACACTGAAGACTTAAGAGAACTAATTAATAAAGGCATCAGTGGTGGTTCAGGTACTTCTGATTACTATTTCTCATTTATTAATGACTTCTTAGATTTAAATCTTGTGAATATCGATTTCTATGGTGGTGAGTCGTTAAGCATTGATGTTAATCTTCAAAGATTAACTGGTAATGACTACGATGCCTCTTTAGGGGAAAATGTCTATTACCCAATGAACTATGAAGATACAACCACTAAGCTCACAATCAATGGTGAAGAAAAGAAATTATCTTTAGATGTGATTAGAGAAGCATGTGTTTCTTTAATGAATCAACAATTAATTACCATGAGTGATGTTAACGCTGTGAGTGATTATCTCTTTAATGGTTATAACGGTAGTAACGCTCCAAGTGCTAATCTTTCATCAATTGGTATTACCAATAAAGAAACATATAAAGGCTTCAATTTAGTGACTTCTGAATCTATTGATGAGATTTTAAGAAACGCTATTAGTACATTCGATGGTTATTCTTTATCTTTAGATTCCTTTGATATCGCTAAGTTAAAAGAAAGCGAAATCAATCTCTTCATGAAGACACAAAGCGCCTTAGGCAATAAGTTCTTCTTACAACGTGAAGTGGCTGATAGCCAAAATAAGCTCAACTACATTGCTTTAGATAATGCTTACATGAATATCTATGGCGATGCCGCCATCGTCAGTGTGGGTCTTAATATCAACGGTTTAGAAACATGGACCACATTAAAGATGGATGCTGATACATCTAATACTGATCCTCATAAATTAGTGTATAAACCTGCTAATCTTTACTTTGGTAAAGCTAGTGAAAATCTCACAGTTAGTGATGATTCTAAGAAAGTCATCTATGAAACACTCGCTGAAGCCGTTGATCAATCTTCTTTCAAGTTTGAAAGAGATGGCACAATGACAATCTCCTTTGATTCATTATTCACCAGTGCGATTAACAGTATCGATACATCTAATCCAGTCATGGCGCAGTACAAATCATTCCTTCAAAATAACGCTGATGTCAGTGTCGTTGTGGAAGGTGATAATGTAACCGATAACTCAATGATTAAAATCCAAGCGGTTCGTCGAGCTTAAATATTCTTAAATATATCGTGAATACAGTCTGTGATTTCATCGCAGACTTTTTCGTATCTGCCAGTATACCAAGGATCTTCAATCTCGTAGATACTAGGAGTGAATTTATTAATGCGATAAATAATGTTTTTGTGGTTATCTAATTGTCTAAGAAGAGAATGATAGTTTTCATCATCCATGCAGAAAATATAATCCGCCTCTTCATAGTCAGATTGTCTAATTCTCATAGCAGCGTGAGGATACAAAGTAATACCTCTTCTATATAGTTCTCTTTTCATTGGAGGATAAACATCATTACCGATTTCTTCAGAGGAAGTCGCTCTAATAGAAATATTAAATTCCCTATCCCTTCCTTGCTCTTTTAAGTATTGCTTGGCAATTAAAGCCGCAGCGGGGCTACGGCAAATAGAACCATGACAAACGAATATAATATTCTTCATTATTCGAGTTCAAACGCTCCAGTATAGAGTTGATAGTAATAGCCTTTTTCGGCGATTAAGGATTCGTGATTACCTCTTTCGATAATTTCACCATGATCAAGCACTAAGATGTAGTCAGCGTTTTGAATCGTGGACAATCTATGAGCGATAACGAATGTTGTTCTACCTTTCATTAATTGATCCATACCTTTTTGCACTAAGCGTTCAGTACGAGTATCAATAGAAGATGTCGCTTCATCAAGAATCATAACAGGAGCATCAGCGATAGCCGCTCTAGCGATAGAGATTAACTGTCTTTGACCTTGTGATAAGTTAGAACCATCACCAGAAAGAACAGTATTAAAGCCTTGTGGTAATCTCATGATAAAGTCGTAAGCATTAGCAATCTTTGCGGCTTCATAGACTTCTTCATCAGTCGCGTCTAATCGACCATATCTAATATTTTCCATGACTGTACCAGTGAACAAGTTCACATCTTGTAAAATCACGCCTAAAGAGTGACGTAAGTCGTCTTTCTTAATCTTGTTAATATTTATGCCATCATAACGGATTTTGCCATCAGCGATGTCATAGAAACGGTTAATTAAGTTAGTAATAGTGGTCTTGCCAGCACCAGTGGCGCCCACTAAAGCGATTTGTTGACCTGGGTGAGCGTATACAGAGACATTCTTAAGAACGGTCTTCTTACCATCATAAGAGAAGTCAATATCGTCAATAACGATATCACCCTTAAGTTCAGTATATGTTAATGTACCATCCGCTTTATGTGGATGCTTCCAAGCATAATATCTAGTTTTTTCACTAGTTTCAACGAAACTACCGTCTTCGTTATATTTGATGTTTACTAGAGTAACATAGCCTTCATCTGTTTCGACTTTTTCATCAATAATATCAAAACATCTTGATGCACCAGCGGTACCCATGACCACGAATGTCACTTGTTGTGAGAAGTTAGAAATGTTTTGTGTGAACATTCTAGATAACATCAAGAATGGAACGAGTAAGTTAGAGTAGAAATCATCCGCTTCGATTCTATCTAAACCACCAATGAGTTTTAAGTTATATGTATCGATATGATAAATCTTTGGTAAGAGATATAAGACGCAGCCTAAGATAACGATTAAGGCATACATAAAGTTACCGATATTGCCGTTGATTGGCATCATGATATTGCCATGGATATTTGCAGTTGCAGCATTGTTATATAATTCGTCATTAACTGCTTCAAAGTCTTTTAAGCTATCTTCTTCATGAGTGAAGACCTTAATAACTTTTAAACCAGTAATACTTTCCTCAATATTACCTTCAACTTTGCCTAAGCTTTTTTGTTGGGCGACAAAGAATTTTGAAGCACGTCCACCGATAATCTTGGTGTTAAAGACCATCGCAATGGTGCCTAAGATAACGATTAATGTCATCCAAATGGAGAACATCAACATAATGAACAAAGCGGAGACCGCTGTAATACCTGTCGCAAAGATATTTGGAAGAGATTGAGAAATTAATTGTCTAATAGTGTCGATATCGTTAGTGTATAACGACATAATGGCACCGTTTTGGTGTGTATCAAAATATTTGATAGGTAACTTTTGCATATGAGAGAACATCTCAATACGGAAGAGGTTCAAATATTTTTGAGTAACGATTGCCATTGTTCTATTCCATGTCCAAGAACAAATGACACCGACACCATAAATGCAAATCAATGCAATAAGCAATCCAGTTAAGTTAGCGGAGAATGGGAATGTACCAAACAAAGCAACTTCAAACTTATCGGTGAAGAGATTAACTCCACCTTCGATGTTCGCTGGAATAGCTTTGGTTAATAAGTCAGTGATTAAACTAGCAAAAATACTGCCACATAAGTTGACAAAGATAGAGAGGATGAGAGTAATTAAAGAAATAATAAGTTCTAACTTAAAGTTCTTCCATAAAGATTTGAATAATCTTTTAATGGTGCCTTTTTTCGGTCTAGCATATTGCTTGATTGGTGGCATATTATTCTCCTCCTTTCTGTGTTTGTGATTGATAAACTTCACGGTAAATCTCGTTACTCTTGAGTAATTCCTCGTGAGTACCGATACCGTTAATTTCACCGTTATCTAAAACGATAATTTGATCAGCTTCTTCAATAGAACTAATTCTTTGAGCGATGACAATTTTTGTCATATTTGGTAAATCGTTCTTTAAAGCTGTTCTAATTAATCTATCTGTTCTTGTATCAACAGCAGAAGTGGAGTCATCTAAGATTAAAATCTTAGGAGACTTTAATAACGCTCTTGCGATACATAATCTTTGTTTTTGACCACCAGAGAAGTTAGCGCCGCCTTGTTCAACGACTTTATCAAGTCTTTCTTTTGTGGCTTCAATAGTCTCAGAGATTTGTGCCACTCTTAAAGCGGCAATCATTTCTTCTTCGGTAGCGTCTTTTTTACCCCAGCGCATATTAGAGGCCACTGTACCAGAGAATAAGAAGTTCTTTTGTAAAACAACAGAAACAGCGTCTCTTAATGTTTTAAGGTCATAATCTTTAACGTCTTTACCACCCACTAAAACATGACCTTCAGTGGTGTCATATAATCTAGAAATTAAATTAACCAATGTGGATTTACCTGAACCAGTGGAACCGATAATGCCAACAAATTGACCAGACTTAATATTGATATTTAAGCCAGTAACTGCATAACGTTCCGCTTCTTTTTTGTATTTAAAGGAAACATTATCAAAAACAACAGAGCCATCTTCCACATTCATCACAGGGTTTTCTGAATTCTTAATAGTTGGTTCTTCATCAAGCACTTCGCCAATACGTCTAATGGATTCAAAGGACATAACTAACATCGTGACAATCATAGAAATCATCATGATAGACATTAAGATTTGAATGCCGTATGTGAGTAACGCTGACATTTGAGGAATGGATAAATCACCCCAGTTGTAACCCCAGATAATTTGGCCATCTTCAGTTCTCTTACCAGTATCAAATGCACTAGCAGTGTTGAAGATTAATATACCTGAGAGGAACATTGTTAATAAATAAACAACGTGAATTGATGTATTCATTAATGGAGTCATTAAAGCGACAATCTTTTCGGCCTTAATAAAGTCCTTAGATAAGTTATTAGAGGCAGTGGAGAATTTATTGTCTTCGTATTCTTCACGAACGAAGGATTTAACAACGCGCATGCCAGCGACGTTTTCTTGTACGGATTCGTTTAAAGCGTCATAACGCTTAAAGACTCTTCTAAAGATGCCCATGGCGAATCTCGCTAAAACGATAAAGATAACGCCAATTACTGGAATAGCGATAACGAAGATCCAGGCCATATTACCACCGACAATAAAAGCCATGATAGCAGAGAAGATGAGCATCAATGGCGCTCTCACAACGATTCTAATCGTCATCGCAAATGAGTTTTGTGCATTAGTAACGTCTGTGGTCATTCTAGTCACTAAACTAGAAGCATGGAAATGGTCAATATTCTCAAAAGAGAATGATTCGACTTTAGCGTATAAATCTCTTCTTAAGTTTTTAGCAAAACCACTTGCAGCGTAAGCGGCAAATCTACCACCTAAAATACCACAGGTAATAGAAACAATGGTCATAACGAAAATCAAAATGAAATAAGGAACAAGTTCCTCAATACCGTTAACCTTTTCGATTTTGCCAACAAATTCAGACATGACATATGGTAAGAAGCATTCAACAGCTGCTTCACCAATCATGAATAAAGGAGTGATGATAGCGAATATTTTATATTCCCTGACGCTCTTCAAGACTTTGAGTATTGATTTGAACATCTTTTCTTCCTCCTTTTCTTTTATATGCTCAAAAATTGTAAAGTTCGATTACGAACTTGTCAATCAAAATGCACACATATGGGCAAAAGTTGTATAATTAAGGGGCTATGAAAACGAATTATGATTATTTAATTGTTGGCGCTGGTTTATATGGCGCGGTGGTCGCTCATGAACTAAACAAACGCGGCTATAAAGTACTCGTCGTGGAAAAAAGAAATAACATTGCGGGTAATATCTACACAGAAGAAATTGAAGGCATCCAAGTTCATAAATATGGTCCACATATCTTCCATACTTCTAAAAAAGAAATCTGGGACTATGTTAATCAATTTGCCAAGTTCAATGACTTCATCAACATGCCATTAGCGTTCTATAAAGGTAAGTACTATAACATGCCTTTCAATATGAACACTTTCCATCAAATTTTTGGGGTGAATACCGCAGAAGAAGCGAAGGCGTGTATCGAAAAAGAGATTAAAGAGGCTAATATCAAGGAACCAAAAAACCTTGAAGAAAAAGCTATCTCAATGGTGGGCACAACAATCTATGAAATGCTCATCAAAGGCTATACCCAAAAACAATGGGGTAGACCATGTAACGAACTTCCACCTTTCATCATCACACGTTTACCAGTGAGATATGAATACAATAACAACTACTTCAACGATATCTATCAAGGTATCCCAATTGGTGGTTACACTAAATGGATTGCTAATATGCTTGAAGGTATTGAAGTGAGACTTAACTGTGATTATTTAGAACACAAGGAAGAACTAAATAAGCTTGCTAGTAAAATTATCTATACTGGTGAAATCGATAAGTTCTTTGATTACAAATATGGCGCTCTTGAATGGAGATCATTAAGATTCGAAGAAGAAATTATCGATAAACCTGATTATCAAGGTAACGCTGTTGTTAACTATACCGAATACGAAGTCCCATATACACGTATCGCGGAGCATCAATACTTTGAACCAGGTCAAAAACACAATAAAACTGTTATCACCAAAGAATACTCCAAGACTTGGACTTTAGGGGATGAAGCTTACTATCCTATCAATAACGAACGCAATAGTGCATTATACTTAAAATATCAAGAACTAGCCAAAGAAAATCCAAACATTTACTTTGGTGGTCGCTTAGGAACGTACTCCTATTACAATATGGACATCGTAGTAGAGAAGGCTTTGCAATTAGTAGAGTCACTAATCGATTAATTAACTTGCTTAAATATTCAACTTTATTATAATGTTTTAGGGCTGAGGTCCTTGAATTTAACAAATTATGAAATACATTACATTTACTGTCCCATGTTACAACTCCCAAGATTACATGCGTCACTGTATTGATAATCTAGTCGCCGCCGGTGAGGAAGTCGAAGTCATCATCGTCAATGATGGTAGCAAGGACGACACAGGAAAAATTGCTGACGAATACGAAAAGAAGTATCCAACTATCGTTAAAGCTATTCAAAAAGAGAATGGTGGACATGGTTCTGGTGTTATGGCGGGTATCCGCAACGCCACAGGTATGTTCTTCAAAGTCGTGGATAGTGACGACTGGGTGGAAACAAAAGATGTTTTAGATATGCTTATGCTTATCAAGAAACACCTCGAAGAAAAAGTTGATATTGATTTATATATCACAAACTACGTTTACGAACACGCCTCTGACAATTCCCAATATGTCATGCATTACCGTAAGTGCTTACCAGCGGAAAAAGTTGTTTCATGGGAAGATATGAAACGTGTGAAATTAGAAACCGTCTTCTTAATGCACTCATTAATGTATAAAACTGAGAAATTAAGAGAATCTAAGTTGGATCTTCCAAATCACACCTTCTATGTTGACGACATCTATGCCTATCAACCACTTCCATTTATGAAAAATATCTTCTATCACGATTTAGACTTATATCACTATTTCATTGGTAGAAGTGATCAATCCATCAACTACACAACCATGTGCAAGAGATACGAACAACAAATGCGTGTCTTCAAAATCATGTTCTGTGCTTACACCTATGATGAAATCTACAAACAACCAAAATTCTTAAAGAAATACATGGTTAAATGGTTAATGACCATCTGTGGTATCACCATCATGACCATTGTTGGTACAAAAGAAGATAAAGAATTACGTTGGAAAGTGTTCAAGGAATACTTCGAAGAACTCAAAGGCATCGATAGAAAACTCTATAACAAGATTCGCCATCGTTCCTTAGCGGTCTTCGCCTTCACACTTCCAGGTTATAGCCTTAAATCATTCGCTTCTAGAAACGTCTATAAGATTTTCCAAAAGAGATTGAAACTTGGTTAATAAGAAAGGCGGTCAAACCGCTTTTTCTTTTATATCGATTCATTAATATCTTTGATAACAGGAATATCAACCTTTATTTCCTTACGGTCATAAGTGACAAAACCGTTCATCTCTTCTTCAACATCACTTAGTTGAGTATAGATGAATCCGGACATGCCCTTATTCTTGCAAGGTTTGATTTCCTCATTAATAAATCTTATATATTCTTTTTGGAAGTCTTCTTTATTATTGAACAGCAAGTAAATGAAACCTTCCTTTTTCTTTGCTTCTTTTAAACGTTTATCAAGGATATAAGCGCCACATTCTGAACAGACATAGGCTCTTCCTTTAAGCTTCCATTTGCTAGGCACTTTAACCTTCCATTTATAGATATGCATTGATTTCACATCGCTGCTTCCTTGGTCATGCCAACCTGAGGCGTGGTCATAGATTCTAGTAGGGTCAACGACCTTTAATTTTTCATATATTTCTTTCGCATCAAATTGTCCCCAAGCTTCATTAAAGATAGTCCAATAAACAATGCATGGAGAGTTATAGAGAAGATCAATTGTGTCCAAGAATTCTTGGTAAGCTTCTTTTCTACCTTCTTCATTTTCTCTAAAGAATTTCTTATAGCGATGGTCGTTAATTTTATATCTCACAAATAGGGGTACTTGGTTAAGCCAGAAATCATATTTTGTGCAGCCGTTTACAAAGTCTTGCCACACGAGTAAACCGAGCCTATCGCAGTGATAATACCACCTCATAGATTCAACCTTAATATGCTTTCTAGAAACGTTAAAACCAAGTGACTTAATGAGGTTAATGTCATTGATGTAATCTTCATCGCTATTAGGCGTTAACAAACCATCTTGATAATAGCCTTGATCGAGAACGCCTTTCATAAAATAAGGTTTATTATTAAGCGCGATAACTTTCATTCCTTTTTCGTTTTGCATTAAAGAAACTTTTCTCATCGCAAAATAAGAAGAAACTTCATCAACATCATTAGAAATAACGAATTCATAAAGGTAAGGATTTTCTGGTGACCAGAGAATTGGATTTTCGATTGGAATAATGTTTTCTTTATCCGCTTCAATTTCGTAAATTCGATTATTTAATTTGAGTTTTGCAGACTTATTGGAAGATTTAAAGCTCAATTTGAGCACTTTTTCATCAATATCTGGGGTTATTTTAAGCTTTTCAATATATCCCTCTTTGACACTCTCTAACCAGACTGGCATATAGATACCAGATTGAGGTTTATACCAAATACCACCTGGTTTTAAATGTTGCTTTCCTGAGGAGTGATAAGAAGCATTCGTGGTGTCGATCACTCTAACGACTAATGTGCCTTTTCCTTCTTTTAGATATGGTTTAATATCCATTTCAAAAGGAAGAAAACCACCAACATGCTTCATGACAAATTGGTCGTTGATAAAGACTTCTGCAATTTGGTCAACCGCTCCAAAGTGTAGT
>JBGUGI010000004.1:0-2416 GCA_045111495.1 Bacilli bacterium
TTAACACAAGAAAACCATCACATGATTAATCATGATTCTTTAAAAAAGATGAAAGATGGTGTGATGATTATTAACACCTCCCGTGGTGGCTTAATTGATTCCAAAGCCTTACTAGACGGCTTAAAAGAAAAGAAAATTGGCGCGGTTGGTTTAGACGTTTATGAAGAAGAAGCTAATCTCTTCTATCATGATAATTCCTTTAAGATTATTAACGATGATGTCTTAGCCCTTTTAATCTCTCTTCCAAACGTCATAATTACATCCCATCAAGCCTATTTAACCAAAGAAGCACTTGATAACATCGCTGCAACCACAGTGAAAAATATGGATGAATATTTCGCTAATGAGTTGATTATGAATGAACTCTGTTATCACTGTGAAAAAGTCAAAGATAAAGCGAACTGTTACCGCAATAAGAAAAAACGTTGCTTCTAGTTAGCGTTTTTTATATTTCAAGTCGTCTTATTATGTGTGAGGGGCAAGCAAACTTAGTTGCTTGCTAATCTACTCACGTATATAATGTTTAAGCATGAAAAAATTATTCGAAAAGATTAGATCTTTTTTTAAAATCAAAATCGCTAGAAGAATTGCAATTTTCTTGGCTATTTTCACATCTATTGTGATTGTGGAATGTACGGCTTTTAATTATCGTAGCTATATAAATAGAGGACAAAAATACGATGTTGGTCTCGGCGCTTTAGTGGTTAATAACGCTACTAAGAAAACCGATGAATCAGTAGAAGATAAATTTGTCTACACGATGAATTCCTCTAAGATGCCAACATTCTTAGTGAACTTCACCGAACCTAAAGAAGTCAATTCATTCTATTTTGATATTAACTTTGATGATGTCGCTGCTTACCGCTACATGTTTAGCGTTAAGGGCTACTATAACGAAGATGGCCATGCTGGATATGTTAACTCCTCATATGATTTAGAAGTCATTCCAGGCGATGAACAAAGTAAGTACTTCGTGACTGATTTCAATCACGCCATTTCACGTTTAGAAATCCAAATGCTCAATGTCGGTAACTATGGTAGTGGTAGTAATCAGGATTTCACATTTAGCATTGGTGAATTAGGTATCAATCACCGTATTCTTTTCCAATTCTCATGGACTAGAGTTTTATTCCTTTTAGGAGGAGCTTCTATTCTTTTCTTCCCAATTTGCTTATTCAGAGATCGAAAAGAAAAAACTGGTAAGCCATGGAAGACAATCATATTAGAATCCTTGATGTTTATCATCCCGATTTTAATCATCGTAGCGATTTATGCTTTCTATGGTAACTTTGAGAATGCTTTCGCTAATAAGGATAGTGGGACACAGATATCTAAAGAACTAGTGGATGCCTTTATGAAAGGACATGTCTATTTAGATGAGAAACCTAGTGAAGCTTTAATGGCGCTTACTAACCCATATGATCCAAATATGCGTGGTGGTGTCTCTTATCTATGGGATCACCTTTACTTTAATGGTAAATATTATTCCTACTATGGGATCACACCAGTCTTCTTATTGTTCTTACCATTTAGATTAATCACAGGTCAATATCTCTACGACTCGTATGCCATATTACTATTCTCCATTATTGGTTGTTTCTTTATGACTTTAACGTTTAACCGCATGTTAAAGATACTTTATAAAGACAAACCTTTACCATTAGCCATCAAATATACTTTATTTGCTTTGTTATTCTTAGGCTGTGGTGTCTTATTTAACTTAGAAAGACCATATTTCTATGAAGTGAGCACAAGTTCCGCTTATATGTGCATGATGATTATGCTTTATCACCTTGTTTCAGGCGGCATCTTATTTAAAAAAGAAGATAAGAAGTATTTTACTTACCATTTGGCTTTCGCCTCTCTATGGGGCGCTTTAGCGGTCTTAGCGAGGGCCACAATGGCGTTATACGCTGTTTGCCATCTCATTTATCTTGGTTTCTACTTCTTTAAGAACCGTAAAGAGATGAATAAGAAAGAGATTATTCTCTTCTTTGCTTGCTCATTAGTGCCTTACGCTATATTCGGTAGTGTTCAATGCATCTATAACTATTTAAGATTTGGTTCATTCTTTGATTTTGGTATTGAATACTCCTTAACTATCGCTGACTTTAAGAACATGCCATTCCATTTTGGTAATGTTCTTACTTCCTTATATAACTTCTTATTTGGTTTACCAATTCCAACTTCCAATTCCTTCTTTATGTATGGAGCGAATGTCCATTTCGGTGGAGCATATTATTTCTTTGAAACATCCTCATCAGTGGGCTTATTCATCCGTATGCCAATCTTGTGGTTGATATTTGTTTTACCATTTATCAACAAAGCCACAGGCAAAGAAAGATTAGAACACTTATTCTTAAGATGGTTACCTTGCGTTATCATTCCATTTATTCAAGTGGCATTAACATGGCAA
>JBGUGI010000005.1:0-2998 GCA_045111495.1 Bacilli bacterium
ATGCCTAATAAGTCACGGCTTTGAGCAAGAACGTTTTCTCTCTTCTTTAAGAGTTCATAAGCACCGAAAGATGTTCTGGCTTGAATTCTTCTAATACCCGCAGCAACACTTTCTTCATATTCAATAACGAAGACACCGATGTCACTAGTGTTATTAACGTGGGTACCACCACAGAATTCCTTAGAGACATCACCAAAGGTGACTACTCTGACGGTATCACCATATTTATCGTCAAATAAGGCTTTTGCGCCCATCTTCTTAGCTTCTTCGATTGGAAGGACAAAAGTTTCTTCTTTAATCGCTTGAGCGATATATTGATTCACTTTTCTTTCGACTTCCGCGATTTGTTCTGGGCTCATCTTTTGGAAATGATTGAAGTCAAAGTGTGAGTATTCATCATTAACATAAGAACCATGTTGAGCGATATGATCGCCTAAGACTTCAGTTAAAGCTTGTTGTAATAAGTGAACTGATGAGTGGTTTCTCGCGATTAAGGTTCTACGGAACTCATCAATCTTTGCGGTCACTTTATCGCCAGCTTTAACTTCCCCGAACATCACTTTCACGGAATGTAAGTGTTGTTTGTTAGGCGCTTTGATGACATTAGTGACTTTCATAGAAACGTTGTTATTTTCAATAACACCGGTATCCGCAACTTGACCACCGCTTTCAGCGTAGAAGTTAGTGACATCAAGCATGATTTCACCTTCATCATCTAAAGAGTCAACTCTGTTGCCATCTTTGAAACAGGCTACGACTGTCGCTTCCACTGGTTCGTAACCATAATTGAATTTAGAAGCCACTGTGCATTTCATTAAATCAATGGCTTGCTTATTCATGGATTGTTGGTCACCACGGGCAGTTCTCGCTCTTTCTCTTTGCTCTTTCATGAGCTTTTCGAATTCTTCAATGTCCACTTTAATGCCTTGTTCTTCACAAATTTCTAAAGTGAGTTCTTTTGGGAAGCCGAATGTATCGTAGAGTTTGAAGACATCAGCACCACTGACTGCTTTATTATCTTTAATTAATTTCATTAATAAGGCTTCGCCATTTGTTAATGTCTTAATGAATTTTTCTTCTTCCGCTTTAACAATCTTAGCGACGAATTCTTTCTTACCTTGTAAATATGGATAGTAGTCTTCCATATTGTTAGCGACCACATCAACGAGTTGATAGATGAATGGTTTTTCCATGCCTAAGAGTTTGCCATATCTGACCGCTCTTCTAAGAAGTCTACGTAAAACGTAGCCTCTACCTTCATTAGAGAAAGATTCACCATCCGCTAAAGCGAAGGTAATTGTTCTAATGTGGTCAGCGATAACTCTAAAGGCGCGCATATTATCTGCGTATTTCTTACCACTGATTTGTTCGGTTTTTTGAATCATTGGCCAGAATAAGTCTGTTTCATAGCAGGTATCTGTACCTTGGATAACGGTGACAAATCTTTCTAAACCCGCGCCGGTATCGATGTTCTTACTTGGAAGTTCTTTATATTCGCTTCTCTTTTTACCTGGTTCACTATTGAACTGGGAGAAAACGATGTTCCAGATTTCCACGAAACGATAATTTGGTAAATCTTCAATTAAAAGCTTTAGACCAACACCTTCTGGATCAAACTTTTCACCTCTATCGAAATGGATTTCAGTATCAGGGCCACATGGACCTTCACCGATTTCCCAGAAGTTATCTTCTTTAATAATTAAATGGTCTTCAGGAACACCAGCGTCCATCCAGCATTTCTTTGTTTCTAAATCATCTGGGTGATAAGTGACATAGAGTTTTTCCTTTGGAAAATTAAACCATTTTTCACTTGTTAACATTTCCCAAGCCCATGGGATGACTTCTTTTCTAAAATAGTCACCGATGGAGAAGTTACCTAACATTTCGAAGAAAGTTAAGTGAGTCGCATCACCAACGTTTTCAATATCGTTAGTTCTAATACATTTTTGAGCATTAGTGATTCTTCTACTGACCGGGATTTCTGTACCATCAAAATATTTCTTTAACGCTGCAACACCAGCATTGATCCATAGTAAAGTTGGGTCATTCTTTGGAATTAAAGAAGAACCTGGTTCGATATGGTGGCCTTTGCTTGCGAAAAAATCTAACCACATTCTACGAATGTCTTTGGATTGCATGTACTTCATAAAATACCTCCAAAATAAATAAAAAGTACCTCTTTAAGGAACGGATTTCTCCGCGGTACCATCCTTATTCTCTCAATAATGTTGAGAGCACTTATTTAAGAATAAATCGTTATTCTAACGTCGGCATTACCCGAAACTTCGGAAGTGGCTTTATAGTATCTTCCTTATGCCCTTTTCACCAACCGGCACTCGCTAAAAGGTTAATAGCTATATTGGCTTCCTGCTTTGCGACATTAATATATCATTAAATAATGATAAAAACTAGTCTTTGTTTATATGATAGTTATTCTACCCTCAGGAGCGGAATATTTATCCTTTAAATGACCTTTTAAAACGTCAACGATGTAGTTAACTAAGCATTCATAATCTAACATCAGGTTTTTCTTCACAATCTTGATGTCTTTAAACATATTAGCTCCATCACCACATTCCTCTAATAAATAGTTATGCGAGGCCACTAAATAAAATTTATCCATTTGGATATCAACATATTCGTTATTTTCTAATACTTTGATGTCTTTAACTCTTCTAGTACCTTCAACTTTCACAAACATGTTCTTTTCATCTAAAACAACTGGAGAAGGAATTGATGTATCAACAGTGTATTTCATACCAGAAACATGGGCGAAACCACCATTTTCACCTTTAGGCACTAAAGTTCCATTCTTTTCTTCATAATAATCTTTATCCACTTTAGAAGAAGCATATTCAAGATAATCGGCAAGCGTTTGACCTGTCACTAAAGCTGTATCGATATTGTTACCAAACGGATGCACCGCCTTGATATCACTAAAAGTGATTTCTCCCTCTTTTAGATCTTCACGAATGCCGCCACCATTAGTAAAGCCAAT
>JBGUGI010000006.1:0-4498 GCA_045111495.1 Bacilli bacterium
CAGGAGCAAGTATGTCTTCACAAAATGGGCATCTTCCTTTCATTTCTTCAATAAAGTCATAATCAAGAGCATCTGGTTCATTATCAACATGAAGAGGTCCTTCTATCGCATTACGATAAAAATCACAGAATTCTTCAGTTACATCAATTTGTGTAAAAAACTTTTCACAAGCAATCGAACATGCGTGGCAAAAAACATCAAAGTCCCCTGCGTATGATTCAGCTATATTTAAATCCTGGTATGCAAAAGCAATGGCCCTTTTGTTAATTGCCCTAACAAAGAAGCTAAAAAGAGCAATAAAATCTATAGGTTGTGGAATTTGCGATAGCAAACGAGGATTGATTAGTTTCGGGTCGCTAGCTCTACCAAGATCACCATCAAATAGTTTTCTGCAATTGCTGTCTTCTTCGTTTCTATAATTTAAATATTTGGGATGCTTTAGAGCTTTGAGAAGACTACCAACAAAAACAGCTTTATTTTCATAAGCCGGAGATAATGATTTTTTTATGCCGTGGCAGAACTCACAAAATTTGATAACGATGTCCTCCAAATAATAAAGTCCTATGAAAGTCCGATTGGTCTCCTTGCCGGAGACCTTTTTTAATTTTCTAACGATATGAAATGCTATTAACTTTAGTTAGGCAAACGACTTTAAATCTAATTATAGCATAAAGATTTGTAGGATTAATGCCTAAATATCCAGCACGCGTGTTGGGAGCATAAGAAAGGAGAATTCAAGTTATGGAGACTCAAAACCCATTTCTAAACAAATATCCACCTTCCTTCGCTTCCGAAGAAGAAGACTGGAATAACTATCGTGATGAAGAACTTCTTCATGATGCTCAACTTGAAGAGCGTAAAAAGCTAAAGAAGGACTAATCACAAACGCCACCTTTTTCGCCACTGATTATCTTGGCGTGGAGGGGCAACAATTAGGGTGATTGATGAAAGGCATGCCGCTTATGGACATCAACCACCTCTCTACATAGGCAATGACCATCCATAAGGTCGTTCCGATTCAAAACATAGCGAGGCAACTCACTACTTGAATTCGAACGTTTCTTTAAGCATGGTCGGTTTCATTCATGAGTACCTCGCGGAAAGCATAGGTACTTAAATGAAAATTACTGTCAATTTAGAAACTGAAGGATTAGTTGAAAACGATAATATCTTCACTCCTTCACCAACAAGAACAGCCGCCATTACTGTTAAAGAACTTAATGGCAAAACTATTTATCTTACTCCTAAAGAAGCTGATTCCTATAGGAGACTTCAACAACGCTTATGGCAACAATCACAAAGGGAGGGAAGATGCATAGTCTTCTCAGAACGTTATGGTGCTAAAGTATGCCGTGGCAACTGCTCCCAATGCGAAAAAGCACGTGACCGTTATCCATTATCAATTGAAGCTTTGACTGAAAAAATAGGCCACGAGCCTAATACTGGCGAGTTTGCTGATAGGCAAGAAGCTGAAGATCCAAGAAAAATCTATGAGCGCAAAGAAACAATGATGTTTATCAAAAAGGCCATGGATGAAATTGGAGCTAATGTCTTCGATATCTGTTGGAGAAGAATTGTCTTGGAAGAGTCAATTCAAATTATTGCTGATGATTATGGCATCAACAGAGAAACGCTTCGCAAGATGATTATAAAATGGACAAAAATACTCCAAGATAAACTTGCTTGGCTTAAAAACTAATATCAATTAAGTGGCGATTTGCAATGAAAATACTTCAGAAAGCCACTTTTTTTAATTGAAATACATAGCGAATTATCAAAATAACTAATCGCCGTATCTTCCGTTTATTACATCAAAAATATAATCACTATTTAGCCAGAAACACTGCTTCGTATATTCCGTGGCACCAGTTAATGCATCTGGTACTGGTAGCGGATTAGTATCAGAAGCATTTAAACCGTGTGGTCTTATATGAAAGTAGCCGTTTTGTGATGCCTTGGGAAAATTATTTAATCTAATTTGACGACCGCTTGATAATGTTTGGAAACCTCTAACGATTTGTCCAGTGCTTAAAATCCTTTTTAGTTCTTCAAAGACTTGTCTTCCCTCTATGTCTAATATTTCTTCTGGAATTGACCAGAACATAGTTTTAGTAAAAACATACTCGCCATTAATTTTATGGAATATAGCAAAAAGGAACTTTTGGTTTATCATAGACTCCCTAAAACTACTATCTTCCCATTCTTCATTAACAACATCAATGAAGCTGAAGGCTGGAAAGGACATGTTCTCTCTAATATATCCTTCTTCTTCAACTCTTAAAGTTTTTAGTGTTATGTTTGCTTTTTGGAATTCGTCTAGCTTATTGACCTTTCCCGTTGCACCAAGCATGTAAGCGATATATCGTTCAAACCTATCTTTTGATTCAACCATTCTTCCAAAGCAATTAATTAGATCGCTTTCAGAGTACCCTATAAAAGGTTGCAGTCTAGAAATAACAATATCTTCAAATGTTCTTGCGCTAAGTTCGGCGGCATTTGTTATTCTCTCAACATCTTCATTGGTCATCAAGTTTCTAATAACTTGTGTCATGTAACTTGGTTTAAGAGAAAATTTTCGTGGTTTTAAGTCTATTCCAAAAAGATTAGATGCATATCTATCTAGTTGTCCGTGTCCAGCACCTGAAGTACATGCCGCTAAATAGTTAGTGTCACGTTCTGAAATAGTTTCAGGATAGCCGCTCTGAATTTTTGCGCTTAATATTTCATAGTCTTTTTTAATTATTTCGATATCTTCTGGAGAAAATCTATGAAGAAATCCGTGAATCAATCTCATCTCGCCATATGGCCTTCCTTCTAAATACTCATATAAAGCAAAAAGGAGATTTTGGCATTTATGCCATACGTAGCTATTTTCAAAACTAGTGTTTGAAGTTTCTTCATAACTAAAAGAACATAAAGGAACTCTTTCTTTAAAAGTTACGCCAGCTCTTTTTCTTAAGATGCCTGTAGTCTTTAGTTCTATTCCTAGATTAGGAAAATCGGCATTGTGATCAGAATTGATAGGGTAATGAAAAACGCCCTCTTCTACTATTTGGCCTAAAACACCTTTGTTGCCGTTACCAACTAATCTATGATTAACATCGAGTTCATAAAAAGTTTTACCAATAGCTGGTTCAAACTGCATCATTAGTTCTTCAACAGAATTGTATTTAACACTCATAAAAATAGTCTATCAAAGTTGAGTGTTCTTTTACAGCGTGCATTTACGTGCGTGTATGTAATAAATTATCTAAAGAATTTATTGATCTTGATAAAAATTGCTTGATCCTTTATACTCTTTAGTGTAGACTTATTGATATGAAAAAGACCGTAATCGAATTATTCGCTGGTGTTGGAGGCTTCCGCGTTGGACTCAACAACATCACTTCTATAGATAAAGATGGCAAGGCTATTGAAAATGGTCCATTCACTTTTGTTTGGGCTAACCAGTGGGAACCATCCACTAAATCTCAGCACGCATTCGATTGCTACAACATTAGATTCCCTTCTGCTACTGAAAATTCAAACGTTGATATTTCTAAAGTTGATAAGAAATCTATTCCAGACCACACTCTTTTATGTGGAGGTTTTCCATGTCAAGATTATTCAGTTGCACATTCATTAAGTAGTTCACATGGTATTGAAGGCAAAAAAGGTGTTCTTTGGTGGCAAATTAATGACATCTTAACAGCCAAGAAACCAGCGTTTGTTCTTTTAGAAAACGTTGATAGATTAGTAAAATCTCCAGCTAGACAAAGAGGTAGAGATTTTGGGATTATGCTCCGCTGTTTATCAGAACAAGGATATGCAATGGAATGGAGAATCATTAATGCTGCTGAATATGGCCACCCTCAAAGAAGACGTCGTATTTATATTTGTGCCTATCACAAATCAACGAAATACTATAAGGCGATGAAGAAGTCATCCCCGGCTGAAATCATCTCTAAAACTGGTGTTTTTGCTAAAGAGTTCCCAATTGAAGAAATTAATGCTAAATCAATCAAAGAATTTGACTTCATGAAGGACTACAAAGACTTAGTTGAAGTATCAGATAAATTCCATGCCACTTTTGAAAATGCCGGATACATGATTGGTGATAAGGTTTACACAATAAAGACCAAAGCAATTGAAGCTGCTCCTATTACTTTAGGTGAAATAGCTGAATCTAATGGAGTCGATGCCCATTATTTCTTAAGCGAATCACAAAGAAAGAAATATGAATATCTACGTGGTTCAAAGAAAATTCCGAGAATTGATAAAAATGGTCACGAATATGTCTATGCTGAAGGTTCGATGAGCCCTTATGATGAATTATCACTTCCAGCTAGAACGATGCTAACTTCCGAAGGAACCACTAATAGAAGCACTCACATCATTATGGACCCAAAAGAGGGTAAATTAAGAATTCTTACTCCAGTCGAGTGTGAACGTATAAATCAATTCCCTGATAACTGGACAAATTCTGGTATGCCTGAGAAAAGAAGATACTTCATGATGG
>JBGUGI010000007.1:0-6183 GCA_045111495.1 Bacilli bacterium
AACGTTTTCACCAGCTTTAACTGTGACATCACCAACAGTAATTTCTTCCATTGTAGCTGACCAGCCTTCTGGTGCTGGGAATTCAGCAGTTGCAGGAACTGTAACAGCAGCATTATTGAGCTTGAGGTTCAATGAGGAGAGTGGATATGCGGCAGCTTCGCCACCCATGCTCATTGGAGCACTACCAACGACGGATAATGTCATTGTTGCAGCGCTTTGGGCATTGAATTTATATGTAAGTGTTAATTCACCTTCAACACCAAACATCATGATGTAAGCGCTACCACTATGGACGCCACTACTCCATTGTCCGCCATCTTGTTGAACCATAACGCCGGATGGTTTTTCTTCGGCTTGTAATTCTTCAGCGGCTTCAGCTTCAACTAAGATTTGACCAGCAACTGGTGCAGGTTTAACGGTAATTTCGACTCTAACGGAGTACATACCTTCTTTTTTGACTGTGATGTTTGTAATACCTTGTTTGACACCGGTAACAACACCCTTATCATCGACAGAGGCGGTTTCAGCGTCAACTGAAGCATAGGTGACACCAGCTAGATTGTTCTTAACTTGGATACTAACTGTTTGACCAACGATGACTTCTAATTTGTTTTCAACGACTTCGATTTGTTGTTTAGCGGCAGGATTTGTTAATGCCACTGTTGCTTCTTTTGCATAAACAGCAACTTCATTTAAGAAGATGTTTGTGTCTTTTAAGAATTCAAATTCAAGTGTATTAGAAGCGGCTAAATCTAAATTGCCTAATGAAAGATCGCTGAATTCAAGATCGTTACCAAATTGACCAGGATGTGCTTCTAATGTCTTGCCTGCTAAGTTAATAGCGGTGCCATTGAGTTTAATAGTCATGATTTCCGCTAAAACGGCTTCATCACTATTACCAATATTTAACATTAATTCGGCTTTATCAGCTTTGCTTGCGGTAAATTTAACTGTTTCTTTATCACCAGTACCGAAGCCACCGATAAATGTTTCTGGTTCTTCTTCTGTTTGACCCCAGGACACGGTTTGTGCGACTGGGTTCCAACCATTAACGGTTTGCATAGCGAACATACCGCCGCCACTGAGTTCCCACCAACCATCAGCAGAATAGTGTTCTGCAGCAGTTGTTAAATCGAATGTTGCGGAAGCAGCTGGTCTTGGAACGGTAATACCGATTGAACCATTGTTATAACCCTCTTTTTTAGCGGTAATTGTAGCTTCACCATAGCCAACAGCAGTGACTAAACCATTGTTAACTGTTGCAACATTAGCATCAGAAGATTCCCATGTGACGCCTTCAAGAGCGGCTTCGCCAACTTTAGCGGTTAATTGTACTGTTTCATTTAAAGCTAATGATTTTTTATCACCAGCAGCGGTAACTGTAATTCTCTCTTTTTGTTGAGTACTTTGTTGAGAGTTTGTTGATTGGTTTCCTTGACTGTTATTAGCTGGTTGGTTACAAGCTGTTAAGCCCATACTTAAAAGTAAACCAACGGCCATAGCAGGAAGGAAAAATTTTGTCTTTTTCATTGTAAAAATATCCCTTTCTATAAAAATGACAAATATGAATGGTCAGCAAAAAAACGAACCGAAATATTCAACTCTTGCCAACTATCTAATATTATTATACGCCTATTAAATTAATAGTTAAGTGATTTAAGGTTCATTTAAGGAAAGTATAAAAAAAGCGACTAAAAGTCGCCTTTTTATTGCTTGTTTTTTAGTAGAATAATCTAACTTCTTCAGTAAACAATAAACGGTAATCAGTATTGTTATGAACGAATTCGATTTCTAAGTTAGTGTCGTTTTCAACATTATAGCTAGCGATATCAAAGTAGTTACCAGATGTTGATAAGCCTAATTGACCATATGTTTGACCGTTTTGTAATAGGATTGTTTGAGTCACACCATTGATTTTAATCTCATATTTGCTACTGTCGAATGTTTGTGAGGAGTGAGAATCATAAGACATCTTCATATTGAATTGAAGTTTGACTTCTCCAGCTTTAGCAGGGATGTCCCATTTAAATGAGGTTTTCACTTTACTTGAGCCACCAATTTTACCATCACTACCATATTGACCATCGATTGAAGAATAATCACTAAATTTGATAGCGATATATTTCTTACCACAATCGCATAAGTAAGTTGTTACTTGTTTACCTGCTTTGTTGGTCACTGGTGTTTGTGCAATGTAATTATGGGTGGTATGTTCTTGTTCGTTACCACCTGGTTGTTGACCACCACCAGTACCATTAGCGGCGTCAAAGATATAGATACCACCAACGTTCATGGAGTTAGATGTACCTGTCAATTTAATGGTGTGGTTACCTGCAGGAATATCAACTTCGCCTAATATAACTGGATAGTAATTTGTTCTTGAACCACAAATGCCCATTCTTGCATCAGAGTAAGATTGATCTTTCATTTTGATATCAGTGTTGTCTAATGAGCATTTAATTGCATCAGCAATCTTTTTAGAAGTCGAAGAATCACCATTACCAAGATAGGCCACTACTTGTCCTTTGAAAGCTTGTGTTGTGGTAAATGAATAACTCACTGATTGAGATGAACTATTTAAGGTGAAATAGTAGTTTGGATTATTTCTATCGGATGTGTCAGTTTTGACAGTTACACCATCTCCTTTTAATAAGTTAGCTGGAGCAATAATTTGGCCAGCTTCATTGTCTTTAGCGGTTTGTCCTTCTGTCAAATTAGCGATGACGGTATCTAATGTAGTTTTAGAAACACCAATGGCTAATAACATATTGTAGACTTTGTTTTTGAATGTCTTACCGGACATGTTTTGGATATCGTTAATATAGTTTTGAATATTATCCGCACCAGCTTTTGTACCGATGTATCTCTTTTCACCAATCTTACCGAAGTTGGAGAATAAGTAGTCTTGATAGATTTCGTTTAAGGAAACGCCTAATAAGCCAGATAATAAGATGGCACATAAGCCAGTTCTATCTGTACCGATACGGCAGTGGAAATAAACAGGATAGTTATTTGAATCACCTAATAAATTAAAGAAGTTTTTAACTGATTCAGCATTTCTTGAGAAGTGATGTGAACCACCACTGTAGTCCATCTTAAATTCCTTTAGAGTTGTGCCTGATAAGCTAAGGTTATAATTGCTACCATCGGCAACGTTCACTTCAGTCTTAACTTTTAAGTGTTGAAGCATTTCTTTTTTGCCGTCTTCTGTAATGGTTGTGCTGTAATCGTATTTGTAACCACTTGTGCGGTAGATGAGACCTTGTTTCATCTTGCCACCATCTTCAAGCACTCTACCACCCATATCACGGCAGTTAGTCATGCCACCGATGGTAAGATTTCTTGGGTATGTGCTATCAACTTCAAAGGTTCTAATAGCGGTTTCATCTTTAGAACCATCAGAGAAATTAGCCACTAGTTTAAAGTAGTTAGTGCCTAAATAAGGATTGTAGTACTTTAGTGACTTACTAGTGGTTGTTATAGAATAACCATCGCTTAAATCGGCTTTTTGGCCACTGATAAATGTATAGTTTGAAACTGTCTTACCACTTGGGGCAGTATAATTCCAGGAAAGGTTAACTGGTAAAGAATCTGATTTATGAGTGGAACCGTCTGGATATTGATTATCAGGCATCTTTTCATATTCGCCTGTATATGATAGATATGTCTTTTGTTCAGCAGTATGGATTTCTACTGGAGCATTGAACTCTGTGATATTAGAGAAGCCACTTTCTCCGAAAGGTGGTTGACTTGTTGGTTGACTACTAGATTGCGAAGTCGGTTGAGAAGTCGGACGACTTTCTTGGCTACTTGTTGTGGATGGATTATTACTTGTTTCGCTTGAGCCAGGATTTGTAGGAACAGGACCAGGTGCACTTGTAATGCAAATATCGCCCCCTGAATTGCTGCTTTCACTCACATCACTGTTTTCTTTGCTTTCTTCACTCCTAGTAAAGAATGAGCAAGAAGAAAGAAGCAATGTTGATAAAAACACAAAGCTTAAAAATAGTTTTCTTTTTTGCATGATGATAACTCCCTTATTACCTATATTCTAAAAATATAAATGCATACTGTCCAATATATAAATGAAAAAGGCCCTCAATTAGAGAGCCTTAGATAAATAAGTAATAATAATTAGGCAGCGTGATCAGCGATTGTAATAGAAGCAACGTTGAATGTACCTGATTTAACACCGATTTCGACTGTATGTTCAGCAGCGGTAAATGCATAATTACCTAAAATATTGAACATGTAACCGATTCTATTGTCTTGTTGAGTTGAGCCAAAGCCAGCAGTCCATAAGTTCTTGGCGCTAGCAATTGTTTGTTCTTGGCCATCAATCTTTAAGGTGATAGTGTCAGCTAATTTTGGTTGGTTATTATTGCCTGAGACACTACCAGAGTAACCCATATAAACGATGATGTCTTTATTACCAGCGGTTGTTGTTGTTTTATAGCTAACAGTGCCGTTTGCTGGGACAGCATAGTAACTTGCTGGGCTCTTATAGTCTGTTTTTGTTGTTTTACTTACTGTTGATTCTAAGCCTGAATCTTCACCAATCTTAGCAGTGGCTGGGATTGTAGCTTTTGTACCAGCTGTCATAATATCGATAATCTTATCTAATTTAGCAGCTGGGACACCAATCATACGAAGAGCAAGGTAGACTTGTTCTTGGAAGTTAGCGCCTGGTAACGCTAAAAGTTCATCGATATATTTTTTGATATCATCACCATTGTTATCTGGAGTTTTGCCAGGATATCTTTGGTTATCAATTGGAGCGAAGTTGGAGAAACCATAATCTTGAATAGCTTCGTTAAATGGAACACCGAGTAAACCATTAATCATAACGCCTGTGATACCAGTTCTATCTGTACCAATACGACAGTGATAGAAGACTGGATAATTGCTTTCTTCTGCTAAGATGTCCATGACTTGTCTAATTCTCACGGAGTTTCTTGCTAAGTTGGAATATGGAACAGCGCCATAAGCCATATAAGCGTTTTCAACTTTAGTACCGCTTAAGTTAACGTTATTTGAGGTGCTGTTAGCAACGTTAATTTCTGTTTTAACTCTTAATTGTTCTGTTAAGATACTTTGAGCTTCACTATCGGATGGAGTGGAGTTATCGAATCTGCTACCACTTGTACGATAGATTAAGCCTTGTTTAATCTTGCCACCGGCATAGGTTGTTCTACCACCCATATCACGGCAGTTTGGCATGTTACCAACATATAAGTTTCTTGGCGCTTGTTCAGTCACTTTGAAGGCTTTAACATCAGACGATTGTGTATCACCAGAAGTGAAGTTAGCAACGATTTTGAAATAGTTGGTACCTAAGAAGGAGTTATAGAACTTAATAGAAGGATTCTTTGTACCTTGGACAGTATATGGATTACTTAAGTCCATGTTTTGGCTGAAGACTAATGTGAAGTTCTTAACTTCATAACCTTCTGGCGCGGTGAATTCCCAACTAAGTTCTGTTTGTTCTGGAGTGGAAACGTTTTTGTTACCTTTCGCATCACAGTTATCCAAATCACTCTTAGTCATGCTGTAGTATTCTTTTTGAAGATTTAAATACTTTAATTGATTTGCAGTATGAATTTCTTGCGCGGTGTTGAGTTGATTGTCATCAAATTTGAATGTGCCACCAGTAATTTCGCCTGGATCTTTGCTAGGTTGAATAATGCTGCTTTCACTATTGCTGTTATCAGTTTTATCACCAGGATTGTTTTGACAACCGGTTACTGTTAAAGCAAGGACAAGAAGCGAACCTAAAAAATACTTTTTATTCATAATATTTCTTTACCTCTGTTTGTTATTCTATAACCATGTTGAATAAATGAAAAGTGACCATTTTATGAATGGCCACCTTCTTTTTTGCGTTTTTCTTTATTTATTCTTTTTAGGCGCACCTAAGAAATAGATATATCCAAATAGAACCACTACTGGAAGAATCATCCATTCAATGAGTAATTGCACACCATTTGGCCAGAAAACATTTCTCGTGCCAGCATAAATAGCAACTAACAAGGCAGCAAGGAATCCAAAGACGATAACACCTAACATCACCAAGAAAGCAATGAAACGTAATGTTTTGAATTTAAAGACGAATTCTAAGGCCACTAAAACGATGATTGCCGCTAAGCCTAAGCCTGCAATTAAAGCAAAGATTCCAGAGGCAAT
>JBGUGI010000008.1:0-6983 GCA_045111495.1 Bacilli bacterium
AAGATAATCCAATCGCCAGAAGAGTAAAGATCGCGGATTTAAAGCATAATATGGACACAAGAAGAGGTGGAGGAGTTAAACCTCCTAAATATGACCTCTATCAAGAAGCTCTTAAAATACTTGAAGAATAAGTATGAAAAAGATTCCTTATAAAATAAGAATTCTTATTGCTATTTTGTGTTTTGCTACGGCCTTACAAGGCTTAATCGCTCTTGGTTATTTATATAGTATATCCGCTCCTAACGGAGCTTTAGCGGGAACGTTAATTACTGTGATAGTGTGCGCTGTCGTGGGTATTGTTTTTCTTCCTACCCATAAGCCAGATGGTACCCCAATTGTTAATGAGAAAAAACCAAAGCCAAAGGCAAAACCAAGGGCGATGGTATACAATAAACCAATAAAAACCCATTATGAAAAACCTCAAGAAGAGGAAGATGAAGAGGAAGAAGAGGAAGACGAAATCTTAGCAATGGAAATGCTAGATGATGTCCTTGACGATTAGGAGAATCCTATGGATAAATTTGTGAATTTCATAGATTATTTAAAAAGAGAACAAAGAGATGATTTCTATATCGATTTAGCGGAAATAGAAAGAATCATTGGCCAACCTTTATCTAACTCTGCTTATTATCATGGTGCTTATTGGAGCCATGATGGTGTCCATAGATTCGCGGGATTAATTCATGATGCTGGTTTTAAAGTTTCTCCAGACTTAAAGAATAAAAGAATCAGATTGATTCGCCTTAATAGCGAAGTGGTGGAGAAGAAACAAAAAGCGCCACTAATATTAACGAATCCTTCTAAAGAAGAAGTTCACGTACAGGATGACCCTAATAAAGAATTCACCACAGAAATGGTGCAGAAAGTTTTAGATGTCCTTGCTAAGAAAGATTGCTTCTTTGTTTCAGAAGCTCATCTTCAAACTGAATTCATTATCGAAGCGGCAAAGCTTTATCCAAATAATTTTTACTATCCAGAACTAGTGCCTTCAAAAGTGCCAGAAGAATTCTTATCAATGTATGGTGAAAAAGGTATTCATTTTGATTTGATTATTAAGACCAAACACGATACTATCCTCGTTGAATTTAAATATCTCACCGCCCTTTATGAAGAAACTGTTAATGACTTTAATTTGCAAGTAAAGTCGCATATGGCGATGGATATTAGACGTTATGATTGTTGGAAAGATATTTCTAGAATCGAATTATTCACGAAAGATAAAACCACTAAGGTTGATTATGGTTACTTTGTGCTTATCACTAATGTCCCGGGATTTTGGAAAGCCTCGACAAGAGAAACCTTTGATTTAGAATTTCATTTGAATGAAGGCGCACACGCCAAAGGCTTAAAAAGTTGGAAGCAAGGCGCTTCCGAAGGTACAGTCCGAGGACGCGAAAAACCTATCTATGTTTTAAACGATTACTATTTTGGATATAAAGATTTCTACGATTCAAAGAAAAAGAATGGTTTGTTCAAATCACTAATTGTTCCGATTAATAAATAAGTCCGTTCTAGCTGACCTATTTAATTTTAAGAGGCAGATGTTCTACCTTAATTGTTTTAACTTCGTATTCTTCTTTGCCTTCTCTAGTAATGGAGATGATGTGGTTATCAAAGATGAAAGCATGACATTGATAGTCTTTTCCTTTAAAGGTCTTAAGACCGTTTAATGGTAGACTTGGTATTTCTTTAACTGTGCTAATTGTGGAGCCCATGCATTTAATAAGACTTTCTTTCGCACACCAAAGGTAATAGAAATCTTGATGTTCTTTAATAACTTTAGCTTCCGCTTCATTAAAGATTCTTGTCAAAGACGACATATCTCTATTCTTATTCTCTTCGATATCAATACCTACTTCGGAAGTGGATACCGCCATAACGACATAATGACCAGAATGAGAGATATTAAAATATGGACCGTTTTCAAAGAATGGTTTCCCATTATTGTTTATAGATAATGTTTCTTCAGATAATGCATTCTTCAAATATGAAGAAATAATCGAACGATCTTGATCAGCTTCTTGCTTAAAAGAAGAAGCGATTTGCTTTTGTTCTTCGTTGATATTTTTCAAAAGAAATGAACGGTGTTTTCTCGCCAAATCTACATTGACGATATATAAGTTAACGTTTTCCATATTTCTATTATGCCACCAATAAGGAAGAAGATACCCCTTTTTTATATAAAAAGAATAGAGTAGACTATTTTCTATGAAAAAAGAAAAGATTGGCGTTTTACTTCCAGTATTCTCTCTTCCAGGAGACCATGGTATCGGTGATTTCTCTCATTACGCTTACCAATTTATCTCATGGCTTAAAGAACATCATTATAGATACTGGCAAATATTACCTTTAAATCCTGTTGGTCCCGCTAATTCGCCATACATTACAGTGTGTAGTGAAGCGATTGATATTCGCTACATCTCTTTAGAAGATTTAGTGGAACGTGGTTTATTAGAAAAAGTACCAAATCACCACGCAAATGTTAATCGAGTGGACTATGGTGATACTTTAAGCTTTAAAGAAAAATACTTAAGACGTGCATATAAAAACTCCAAGATTTCTCTTAACTCATTTAAGAAAAACAATACATGGGTAGAAGCCTATGCTAAATATTTAGTTTTAAAAACCATCAACGATAACAAACCTTGGAATGAATGGATTATTACCAAAATCCCAAGCTTTGCTAATGATGAAATTAACTTCCATATTTGGTGTCAATACATTGCCTTAGATCAATGGAACAACATCAAGAAATTTGCTAATAAGAATAAAGTGAAGATTATTGCCGATTGTCCATTCTATGTTGGCCTTGATAGTGTGGATTGCTACATGAACAAAGATGAATTCATGCTGGATGAACACTATAACCCAACCGTGGTTTCTGGTTGCCCACCAGATGCTTTCTCAGATGATGGTCAATTATGGGGCACACCAATTTATAACTTCGAAAAAATGAAAGAGAATAATTATAAGTTCTTAATCGATAGAATCACTTGCTTAGCCAGTCGAGCGGATATTCTCCGTTTAGATCACTTCCGTGCCTTTGACACATATTGTGTCATTCCAGCGGGAGATGAAAATGCCAGACGCGGTGAATGGAAAGTTGGTCCAAGAAATGAATTCTTTGACGCTTTGTACGCTAAGGAACCAAATATCAAAATTATCGCGGAAGACCTTGGTCTTCTCTTCGATAGCGTGCACGAATTAAGAGATTATTATCATCTTCCAGGCATGCGTGTTATCCAGTTCTGTGCTTTTGAAACACTAGAGGAAAACGATAACATCATCCTTTACCCAGGTACACATGATAATCAAACCTTATATGGCTGGTTAAAGTGCTTATCTAAAGAACAGAAAGATATTTTAAGAAAAGAACTACATCATCCTAAAGATTTATATGGCGCTTTATTCGCTGAAATCTGGAATATGACAAGTTTAATCACCATCTTCCCAATGCAAGACTTATTAAAATTAGACGATACCGCCAGAATAAATCACCCTGGAACAGTAGGGGAACATAACTGGACATTCAAGTTTAAAAACATGAATTTCTTAGAAACTGTCAAATATGGTCACTAGTTTGACAGTTTTTTTGTTTTGTATCTTTTGGCCTGGCGATTGGTTCTTTCCAGTTTTTGGTATGTTATAATTTGAGCACTATGAAAAACAAAATTACTGCATTGGCGTTTATTTCTTTGTTGGCTTTAAGTGCCTGCGGGACAAAGAATTATAAGCCTCAAGATTACATCCTTGAAATGAACTACAAGGATGATTTCCGCATTTTACAACTAACAGACATCCATCTCTCTGATAAGGATGATCAAAAAACACAATTCAAGTTCATGGATTTGCTTTATAAGGACGCGAATAATCCTGATCTTGTCGTGGTCACCGGTGACTTGTTCACCTTCGCAAGCAAGAACACTGCGAAGAGCTTATTAAAATATTTTGATGACAAAGGTGTCCCATGGAGTGTTTGCTTTGGTAACCATGATGAGCAATGTTATTTCTCAGTGGATTGGTTAACCAAAACCCTTTCTGAATATGGCTCAAACTGCTTATTCAAAGACTTACAAGACGATAAAGTTAATGGTAATTGCAACTTTGCGATTAACTTAATGAAAGACGGTAAAGTTCATGATCAATTATTTGTCATGGATAGTAACCGTTATGACTTTAATTTCTCACAATTTGGTTATGACTGCTTCAAACAAGATCAAATTGATTGGTATGAAAGCGTTGTTAAGTACACTAAAGAACAAAATGGTGGTGAAACCGTTAATTCCTTAATGTTCTATCACATCCCATTACCAGAAGTTAATGCCGCTTGGGATGAAGCGAAACAAAATGACAAAGTCATTTATGGTGAAAAAAGAGAAGCTTCTTGTTCCCCAGACCATGACTTTGGTTTCTTTGATAAAATTAAAGAATTAGGCTCCACAAAAGCGATGTTCTTTGGTCACGACCACATCAACAACTTTGAAGTTGATTATCAAGGTGTGAAGTTCTGCTACGGCATTAAATCCACTGACCGTATTTATCACGATAACGATATGCTTGGTTGCCAAACCATCACCATTCATAATGACCATTCATTAACTATTGATAGGTACTATCATACATACGCGGAGGTGAAATAATATGAGTAAGAAATTCTCTTTGATTGCTTTAGCAATTATTGCCGTTCTCGGCTCATTAATGGCCTTTGCGGCATCTAACTTATTCTTTACAGACGTTCCATATTTTGGTCCACATATTATGGATACTGCAATCTTCTTAAGTTTCACCGCTTTATTATTCGGTGCTTACTTTGTAATAGGCGCGATGTATATTGTGCGTTCATATTTGAAGCCAAACATTCGTAAGAAAATGTCTAAGACATACTTAAAGACCACAATGGTTTTAGCGGGTTTAGGCTTTGTATTTGATATTCTTGCTGCTGTTATTAACTATAACGGTAACTTCCTTGCATCCGCTCCATTCCCAGGATTCATTATCCTTATGATGGTGGCCCACTTATTAGTGTTAGGCTGTTCATTATTCGCCCTCTTAAAACCTGTTAAGGCTTTACCAGAAGATACAGAAGAGTTTAAAGTTGGCGCCAAACACGTTTTCTTCACTATGGGTTGGTTCTTATTTACCGCTTTAGCGTTTAACCGTTTCGGTGCATTCTTAACCATGCCAATCTATGTGGAATTAAGAAACTTTTATCAAACAGTCTTCTTCTATTTATTCTTATTAGTGCCAATGGCAATCTTAGTAAAAAAAGTCTTCGACGTCTTTGAACTAAAATTAAATAGATTCATCTACGTGATTATTTTATTCGCTATTAACTTAGTTTTATTCATAGTGGTGGCGATTATTGGTTTAAACGATACAACATTCGTTTCTTCCTTATCACCAGCTATGCCACTTGAAAGATTAGCGGCAAAACCAGTGGAAATCATTATCCACTTTGCGTCACAATTCGGCATTTTACTCGCTTGGTTAATTAGAGAAATTAAAGCGAAGAAGAACGCTTAGGTAAAAGCGAAACCACGAGTACCGCGATAATAATCTTCGCGATATCAAAAGGTATATAAGGCACTACTGCAATAAGTAGTGCTTTTTGTATATTAAGTTTTAAATATAAGGCTAAGAAAGTAGTGCCGATGGCGTAGCACACTAATAAACCAACGACGCAAGCAATTGCCATACGAATGAATTGGTTTTTGATTGGTAATTTATTTAAAAAATAAAGTGGAACAACTAAAACCACAAATGAGATGACAAAACCAAATGTTGGAGTGACACCTGCGGTAAATCCTGCATAGACAGGAATTAATAAACCGATAGCGAGATATAAACCAGTCACGATGACTGCGTCAATTACTGAAACAGAAGTAAGACCGATAATAAAGACCATTAATAATTGTAAAGAGACTTTGATGTTATCCCCTAATGGGAGAGAGAACATACCAATGACGCATAGTAATGCAAGCATTACAGCGTTTCTAGCCATTCTAACAATTTGCTTCTTTTTATCCATACCTGAAACATTCTACCCCTTTTTGTAAAATAATGAATGATTTTATGTATTGTTTTTTGATGTTTTGATATAATTAAAGGTACGTATGGCGGTTCGTTACTTAATACTCAAACACCTTTCGCTCGGATATGGTGTGTTGCTCAAAAGAGAAAATGGTGATTTAGGCCATGTTTATTTCGCTGACACTAAATCCACCAAACAAGTTCTTTTATCACATCCAAATTTAATGGTCGCGGAAAATATCACCCTTTCTAAGTTTGTCTCTTTAGGACTTTATGAAGGATTATTTGATAACGCTACTAAAGCGAAAGCAATGGAATATCTTAACGGCGCAATTAAAGATATGCACCTAAGTGAGAATGAATGCTATGGCAAAATCGAAGGCACTAAAGAATATGCTTTTAGAATTGTTGTGGATTCTAATTCCTTTATTACTTTAACTTGCTCTTGCCCAGTTGGTGGTGCGTGTAAGCATTTATACGCTGTTTTATTAACGATGAAAAAGCTCCTTGATCCAAAAGGTGAAAAGGTCATGCCTAATATCGCTAGTAATGAAAAAACATATAAAGATCTTTTAGAAAGATACCTCTATCTAAGAGGGGGAGATAACATTCCTTTAGTGAGTAAGCTCTCTTATCAAATTAGAGGCTTTGATCAATGCCAAAAGTTCGTTGAAGAAGTATTACCTTATTATCAAAGAGGCCAATATAAGGTGAGAACAGTTAATGATATTCTCGCGCCTTTATTCTTTAATGAACAAAACGTTAATAATTTCCAAAAGATTTTAGAAACCGCGAACGATAATATTAAAGCCATGCTTTTAGAAGCGGACAATGTCTTCCAAACATTGAATGAAGAACTCGAAAAGAGAAGGGGCGTGACTAGAAAAGCTAATCTTTATAACATCTTATTAGCCCCTAACTGTGATGCTTTAATTGAGTTATTAAAACACGCG
>JBGUGI010000009.1:0-2793 GCA_045111495.1 Bacilli bacterium
GCTGGTCTTTTGCACGATGTTGTCGAAGACACTGATACATCTGTGGAAGATATTAAAAAGAGATGGGGCGAAGAAGTTAGCCGTATCGTTGATGCTTTAACAAAGATTCAACGTTTAAAATTATCAAAGATTACCGCTGAAGAGTTTGAAGCGGAAGACCATCGTAAGATTTTCCTTGGCATGGCTAAGGATATCCGCGTTATTTTAATCAAACTCGCTGATCGATTACATAACTTAAGAACTTTAGGCGCTTTAAGCCGTGAAAGACAAGTTGCTATTTGTAAAGAAACAATGGAAGTCTTCTCACCAATCGCTGAGCGTTTAGGTTTAGATATCATCAAAAGCGAGATGGAAGATCTCTGCATCAAGTATTTAGAACCAGAAAAATACGCGGAAATTAAGAAATTACTTAGTAAAAAGACCGCTTTATTAGTGAAATCTCTTGATGGCTTAAAAAAGAGAATCGCCGATGTCTTATTTGAAAAGAAAATTCCATTTGAGATTTCTTCTCGTGTTAAATCTATTAATTCTATTTATAGAAAGATGTACGTTAAAGGCCATCCATTCGAGGAGATTTATGACATCTTAGCGTTAAGAATTATTACCGAAACAGAAATCCAATGTTATGAAATACTTGGTTTAATCCATCAAATGTATAAGCCAGTTCCTGGTCGTTTCAAAGATTATATTGCCATGCCTAAGCCAAATATGTATCAATCTTTGCATACAACTATTGTTGGTGGTGATGGTAATTTCTATGAAGTCCAAATCAGAACTAAAGAAATGGATAACATTGCCGAAACCGGCATCGCTGCGCACTGGGCGTATAAAGAAGGCGGCTACAACTCACAAGTTGAACAAAAAGAAATTGAAAATAAATTACACTGGTTTAGAGAATTCGTTTCTCTTTCTAGTGAATCGGAAAACGAAGGTGCATCCGAATACATGGATAACCTTAATCGTGATATTTTTGAGTCTCACGTCTATGTCTTTACCCCTAAGGGTAAGGTCGTGGAACTTCCCAGTGAATCAACACCAGTTGACTTCGCCTACAGAGTGCACACTAAGGTGGGCGACCAATGCGTAGGCGCTCTTGTTAACGGCGTTATGGTGCCACTTAATACCGTCCTTAAAACTGGTGACATGGTGGAAATTAAAACAAGTAGAACTTCCCCAGGTCCAAGCGAAGGTTGGTTAGACTTCGTAGCGTCTAGTTCCGCTAAATCGGCAATTAGAAAATTCATCGCTAAGAAGAATGCAGAAATCATGCGTGAAGACCGTATTATTAAAGGTAAACAAAGCTGTGTTGATGCATTCCATGAACGTGGCATTGAAGAAGCAGAAATGGTGAAGATGCTAAACACTGATAAAGTGCTTAACGAGTATCACGTCCCAGATCTTGATTCCTTATACGTAGCGGTTTTTGGAAGAAAACCAACCGCCAACGCTTTGATTGAATTTTTAAAGATTAAAAGACCAGTCAACTTAGCGCTCAATCTCACTAAGAGAAGAAATGCTAAATATGATGGCTGTCCAGTATATTGCAAAGGTGCAGGCAAAATTGCTATTGCCTTAGCCAATTGTTGTACCCCTGTTCCAGGCGACGACATTGTTGGATACATTACTCGTGGTAAGGGTATTACCGTCCATAGAAGGAACTGTCCAAACGTCGTCAATGAAACAGAAAGACTTCTTGAAGTCTTCTGGAGAGATGATATTGAATTCGCCACCTATCCAGTCGATATTGTCATCGAAGCAAGTGATAGAAATAACTTGCTCATGGATGTGATGGCTGTTCTTAGCAACGCTAAAGTGGGTGTGAACAACTTACACGCTCGCAGTAATGCGCAAAACTTATCCGCAACTATTAGTGCGACAATCTTAGTTTCAGACGCTAAACGCTTACATGATATCTTCATCCTGTTGAAAGGTATCACTGGTGTTTACCGCGTCGATCGAGTCATTCATTAAAGGAGAAATTATGGCAGTTATTAACGTTAAAGGCACTCACGACATTATTGGTGAGGAAAGCAATGCATTTGCCTACATCGAAAATCTCTTAAAACAAATATGTGATTTATTCGCATATAACGAAGTTAGACCTCCAGTCATCGAACATAGTGAACTCTTTGTTCGTGGTGTTGGTGAAGGTAGTGATATTGTGCGTAAGGAAATGTACACCTTCCTTGATAAAGGCGAACGTTCCATCACATTACGTCCAGAATTTACCGCCGGTATCATGCGCTTAATCGTGCAAAACAAATTATTAGCCACCAACGAATTACCTTATAAGGTTTATTACTGTGGTCCTGTCTTCCGCTATGAAAGACCACAACTCGGTAGATATCGTCAGTTTAATCAATTCGGTGTGGAAGCCGTGGGTAATAATTCTCCAGAAATCGATGTGGAGACCATTACCTTAGCCTATACAATCTTAAGTTCTTTGAACTTAGAAGGCGTCACAATCAGCATTAACACCTTAGGTGATGATGAATCAAGAAACGCTTATAAAGAAGCCTTAAAAGCTTACTTCGCTAAATACTTAGATAAGATGTGCCCAGACTGCCACAGCCGTTATGAACTTAATCCTTTAAGAATTCTCGACTGTAAGGTGCCAGAAGATCAAGAAATCGTTAAAGGCGCACCAAAGATGAAGGATTATTTATCTGATGCCGCAAAAGAAAGATTTAATCGTGTCTTAGCGTTATTAGATGAGTTAGAAATTCCTTATCAAGTCGATGACACTTTAGTGAGAGGCTTAGATTACTATTCAGAAACCGTCTTTGAATTCCA
>JBGUGI010000010.1:0-6870 GCA_045111495.1 Bacilli bacterium
GTTCTTAAACCAGCAAAGGCTCTTAAGTCATTCTTATTGAGGATGAGGACACAGCCGCCTTCAACTTCTTCATCACCGCCATAGGCATAGACGATATCATCGAGAGTGTTCTCGTCAATCGCGCTAATTTCTAAGTCGGTAGCATCTGCTAAAGCTTCACAGTTAGCAGAGAAGATACCTTTGAAGGTGTTTGTAGTACCTGCACCACGAAGGATTTGTTCGGAGATTTTCTTTCTTAAAGCGATGTTAACACCCTTTAAAACTTCTCCTTGGTAATCAGCCGCTGGGAGCTTTTCTAACTCTTCGGTGATTTCTGCATAAGCAGTAACCTTTACTTTGGAGATTGTTAAATAACCAAATTCTGGTTCTGCTGTGGTATAAGGATCACCTTCAGCGGTTAATCCACCAGTACCATGAGATTTCACGAATGATTTCTTATAGGTTTCGCCACCTTTAAGATTTACAGTGTGAACTTGTTCCACTAAAGTGGAAACTTCTCTAAATGGAACCGGAGAGATTTTGTCATCGACATGCTCTGGGAGTAAAACTCCATCTGCAGTTACGGTAACAGTTCTGCCCTCTTTAAGAGCTTTGCCACGAGCTTCT
This sequence comes from Bacilli bacterium, assembly GCA_045111495.1. Lineage (GTDB taxonomy): Bacteria > Bacillota_I > Bacilli_A > RFN20 > CAG-826 > RUG14515. Next base: position 607 of record JBGUGI010000010.1, read on the forward strand.
ACTTCTTCAGCAGTTTCTGTGGATTTGGTTTCAATGATCGCATTAACATCAAACTTACCTCTCATAGCGAGTTTCTTTTCGATGGCTTTGCGTTCATTTGTAAGTTCGTCGACTTCTTTATCAAATGCTTCTAACTTTTCGACATCTGTTTCGGAATCGACTAAGCCGCGAATTTCATCAATACGGGCTTTGATTTCTTTGAGTCTAAGTTCTAGATTCATAAAATGAATTTCCTCCTAAATTTTGGTTTTAATGGATAGTCTTTTAACTAGCACTGTTCTTCGTTCAAGAGTCTCTTCATTCTCCAATGCCTTTAGTTCAGCATCCGCCAACTCTAAAGATCGAGCGCTTGCTTGGATTGAAGTTTGATCGTAGGCCGGCAAGTCTACGACACTAACATCGAATAAGCGATCAATTGCCGTGATTGTTCTCTTTGGTAGCTTTCCACTTTTATCCCAGCTTTGACTTTTAACAGTAAAAGCAAATGACATCTTGTCTAATAGTCCAGCTTCAATGGATTTAAAGATATCCCTGTTGCTGGTTGTGTCGATGAGTTCGGCATGAATCTTCAAACCTTTTTCATCAACTTCTAAAGAAAGAGAACCATTTCTGGTCCTCGCTAAGATTAGATGTGTATCAGTATGGTTGTACTTAAACGGCACATCCTTCATATTCGTTTCTTTTAATGCTTGAGCATCGATGACTTCAGTAAAGCCGTGTTCTTCTGTTCCTATGAGCGTTTCCTCATTGAAGACAATTGCATAGCCTTCCACTATCATCTTTTTGCTTTCTTCATCTGCTCTGCTTTCGAGAGATGAGAATCTTACTTCTTTATCATTCATCTTGGTCTATTTCCTCCTTTGATTTAGGCTTTTTGAATAATTTATCTAGCTGATATTCGCTAGCTTTATCTGCATCAACATAGTTGAGAGATTGTAATCGCTTAGAGCCGCCTTCAATAGGTTCAAAGCCAAGCAAAGCTCTGGATTCGTTTAAGGAAAGAATTCCTAAACCCATAAGTTTTTCAATGGCTTGCACCTTTGTGTTCCATGATGCATATTGAAGTCTTTCTGAATAAAAGATGATTTGTTCACCTTTTTCCAATTGGCCTCTAGTTAATAATGCCTTTGAAAAGGCTTCTGACATGGCAATCGCAATGCCTTCAATAACAGATTCATAAAAAGCGTTATATTCGTTTTCGTTGTACTTGTTATCAAAGATAGCGTCCGACACTCCGAAATAAGAAATGATTTTCTTTTGTAAAAAAGTGAGTGTCGTTGAATCGATTAATTTTGGATCTACGTTAAGCGGCACGTATTCGCTTTTTAAATCCACAGGGACGATGGAATTGCCACCGTCTTTACTTGCTTCATTTAATGCCTTATCAAATTCAGCCTTTTGAGCAGCTTTGTCTTTATCATTAAGAATGCCATTTATCTTTAAAAGGCCTTTGATTTGAAAGCTTGTTCTTACAGCATTGTCTAAACCCTGTAAAACAGAGTCATTGATTTTAATTGTTTTTAGTAAAGCTGAATGATCAGATATCGCTCCACTTCCACCGAAGACATCGTTTGTTCCATAGAACCTTCTTAAATGAATGATTGATTCATAAGGGAGAATAAACGCCTTCTTATCCGAGAAATAAAAGCGGAGAAACATGGCTCCGCTATCGTCTTTAAGCATTTCAACACTATTCGGTTTAAGTGGCCATATGGCTTTGAGCTCATAGGTCGCATAATCATATTCCGGATAAATAAATGCGTTGTTATTTAAATAAAGTAATGTGACAACTCGATAGATAAAATCATACGGAGTCATCAACGAGTTTGGTTGAAACTTCAATAAGTAGGCGAGATTTCCTTTTTTCTCTTGAACAGTTTCATTGTCTTCCGTTTTGACATATCTCGGTTTTAGCTTAGCTGAGTGAGTGGCAATACGATCAATACAGATCTTCACAATATCACTCGCATTAATGTTGTCACCGAAATCAGAGAAGATATTTAACGTCGATCTAAAGATAGAAGCATCATATTGGATAGGTGCCACTACTTGTTTCTTACGTTTGAAGATATCAAATAATCCCATAGCGACCTCCTAATTAACCATGTTTTCATAATCGGTTTTATATCTTGTTAAGACTGCGTAAGCGATAATGAGTGCTACACAGCCATCGATACGTTTGAGTTTGCTATTTAATTTGCTAGGTTGAATATTTCCATTTAAATCAACCTTTGCTTGGGTGTTAGCAAAGCACCACTTTAGTATTGGGTTATTGTTGTAATTGATTAGTTTGTTTTTTAAATCGCCTTCTAACTGTTTCATCGGTTCTGAAAGCGTATAGATTCCTTGGCGGATTTTTTCCATCGTGAATCCTGCATCTTCCATTTCCTTTACCCAGTATTGAGAATTCCAAGGATCATATCCTATCCATAGAGGGCGAATGTTATATTGCCTAACCATAGAAACAAACCACTCTGTAACCTTTGAGAAATCATTTTGATTTCCTTCTGTCAAAGTGATGTATCCTTTTTTAACCCAGATATCATAAGGAATCTTGTCTTCCTCCACTCTTTTATCAACGAGTTCGCTAGGCATGAAGAAGTGAGGAATAACATATCTTTTCCCGTTTTTAATAACTAATAAGACCGCAGCTGTTAAGTCGGTTGTCGAAGATAAATCAACTCCACCAATGGCATAAGAATCAGCAAGATCTGATAATTTGTATTTTTCTTCATTGCTCAGTTCATCAAACGTTAGCCACGAACCCGATTCTACCTGCTTGATGTTGAAATCTTTACAAAGCATTGTGACTCTAGTTGCTAAGTCATTTTTTGCTTTGTTCATGATGTCATCGAAGTAGGACTTATTTTTAATACTCCCGATTGATGGATTGCTCTTTTGCCAAGTTGAGGAATCATTAAACACCTCATCAATTGAATCTTGTGTATAGAGCCAAGGAAGTATTCGCTCATCTTTGATTTCGCCTTTGATCATCTTTCTCACATATGCGAGTTTGTTATCAAGGAAGCCATCAACTGTTGTTCCTTCGGTAGTAATGATAAAAATCAAAGGTTCTTTTTTAGTGGATTGAGATTGCTTAATAGCATCATAGACCTTTGAATCAGTCATCTCATGGACCTCATCAATACAGCCAACTTCGATGTTATAACCATCTTTGTTTCTACTTTGAGCAGACAGCTTTTTGATCTTATTTTTGTTTTTCGGAGAGTAGATATAGAAAATGTTCTTTTTTGAACGTTTTTCGTTAGAAAGAGCTTTAGATTGCTCTCTCATGTTATTGATTTCTTCAAACAAAATAGATGCTTGATCATTTGTATTGCTTGCGCAAACGATATCTGTCCCACCATCACTTAGGAAGAATTCGCTTAAATCAATGCCAGCGATAAGTGTTGTTTTACCGTTTTTTCTAGCAATAAGAAGCAAAACTTCATTGAATCTTCTTAGATGTGTTTCGCTCATCTTGAATCCATAGGCCACTTCTAACAAAGCCTTCTCCCATAATTCCAAGATGAATGGCTGCCCATTGAATGGAGATTTTGTATGTTTACAGAATCGCTCAATGAACTCGATTCTAATTTGACCAGGACGCTCATCGTAATAATAACGAGGATCATCCAAATCACGTTTTAAGCCATTTAAGACACTTTTTAACTCTTCACCAGCAATTATGCGGCCTGAGTTGATTTCGTCTAAATAAGATAGAAAGAAACTCATTCTAGGCTATCTTCCGTTTTCTCTTCCGGTATCGAAATCTCATGATAATGAATTTCCGAATCCTTTTTGCCTAAAACGAGCTTCTTGCCAAGAATAGATCCATCAGTCACACTTTGGATAACGCATCCTTTTTTAGCGATAAGGACACGTCTACCTTTTTCAACTACGATTTCCATATTAGTCATCTCCTCTCACAAGGCTAAATGTTCTATTGGTTCCAACGTTATTTGCGGAATAAGTTTTGAGTTTAACGGATGATACTTCGCCGCTACTAAAAGTAATAACTCCAGTATCATTAATGACTTCGCCAACAGGAACAGGCATGAAATTACCCCAAGCACTTGGGATATAATCTCCGCCTGAGATATCAATCTTGAATGTTGAATCAGAGAGATATTCATATGTGAAATTGACGGCATTAGCTTCAATCATGATGCAGCCAAACCCAACGCTGAATTCAAGATCTATAGAAATCGAACTATTTTCATAATGGAAGAACTTTCCTGCTAAAGGATCGTTTGCACCAACAATGCCAATGGTCCAATTCTTATTTGTGGCAATATCTATATCCTCTTCTTCTAACCTGTCATAGACAATCTGATGAATGGAGATAACTTTAGAAGCTCCGCCGGATAATTCCTTTAAGTTTCTAAACATTTGAATAACCGATTCTCTTGTTAAAGATGTGCAGTTACCAAAATTGGCATTTACGTTAAAATTGCTTTGCAACGTAATCTTGGTTAAAAGCGGACAATCTTGGATTGCCTCCATTGGGATAGCAACGTTGATTGTGTTAGGGAACCAGATTTCATTTAACTGAGGACACCCCTTAACAACTGCTGTACCACCAGTGAAACTTTGAAGTCTATCTGGCAAATAAAGTTTTTTAAGATTTGGTATATTCCAGAACGCGTAAGATGTTAATGCTCTTAAATTTGAATTAGCACCAAAGGTGACATATTCACTACCGCATCCGCTCAAGTTGTATTGTCCCCAACTCGATAACGAAGATGGGAAATTAATGTCATCTAAGTTTTGAATACGATATAGAGCATAATTTTCTAAGGTTGCTAACTGACTACCGGGTTCAAACTCAATGTGTGTACATCCGCTTTGATAAAAAGCATGAGCTTTAATGGTTGTAACCGTGTAAGGAACATTCACAGTAAATTCATTTGTAGCATCTGCTAGGAAATTAGTCGTTATAAAACTAACACCCTCAGGAATTTCAAAGTGATCAAAGGTTCCTTCTACTAATTGAGAGAGCATCTTAAACTCTTCTGAAGTATGAATGATTCCTAAGTTTCCTTTAAGGACTGTCGCTACAATTGGCTCAGATGCATAGATGTAGTTGGCTGTGATCGTAGAGTCACTATTAGCAACTTCATCGCAAGCCACAAAACTCATCTCCCACGCTCCTTCATAAGCAGTAATAGCTTTAGGGATTTCAAATTCGTTGTTATGGACTCTATACAAATAGGTCGCATTAGCGTGAGTGAATTTTAAGTAATGATATGTGCTATCAATTTCATCATCCACTTCAAACAAGAGTTTTACTCTTTTAGATTCGCGATAGACAGAGATCTCTAAAGGAAAAAGCTCTGATTCAAGTCTACCGTTTTTATTAACATGGATATTAATTTCAAATGCCATTTTACTGCTCTCCTTTTATTGATCTCATGAATTCATCAAATTCGTCATCATCATCAATTTTGTTTTTACCAGCTATTGTGTTTATGGTCTTGATGACTTGCTGGTAGGCTTGAAGAGAAGCTAGATAGGTTTTAAACCTTTGAGAGATTCTTACATTACCTTTAGATGATTTTTGGGTAACTCCACCTCTCTTCATCTTCTCCTCAAGTATGTCCATCTTGACCTTTAAAAAAGCCGCCTTGTGTAGCAGCTCATCTAATAATTGTTTTTTAGTATCGTCGACGTCTTTTACTAACAACAGGAGTCGCTGATATTCGGCGTCGACAGCAGCTTGATTCATCAGCCTACCTCCTATCGATTTTTTTGGCTCCAGAAAATTCTGGTTTTTGAAAAAATGGGTCCCGCGTTTTTCTGAGGTGGGCGCATCGGTACTGTAAAAATTTATTTTTAATTCTCGACCCGGGGGATCATAAATTTTTATTTCTTTGGAACTAAATTACCTTCCTCATCAAACTTATAGCAGGTGTTTTTTCCAACTCTATGATGCACTTCATTATGGCAGTGATCACACAAGAGTATCAGGTTATCTGGATTGGTTGCGACCTCAGGATCATCAACGTTCCTTATGTTTAAATGGATTTTATGATGGACCTGTGTGCCTACGTTTCCACACATCTGACACATGCCTTTATCCCTAAGGATTACTTGCCTTCGTGCTTCATGCCACCTATCGGATTTATAGAATCGCTCAAGCTTTAAAGGCTTATAGCTCTTCTGGTTGTACATCCGCTTCCTACGGTTCATCGAATAAGTCCCCATTCCGCAAACTTTTCAAAGCCTCCGAGAGACTTAATATAGGTTCTAGCGATGTTGACT
>JBGUGI010000011.1:0-3553 GCA_045111495.1 Bacilli bacterium
TACGGTCAGCACCGTGTGTGCAGTGTAAGGCGATTGGTTTTTCATCGGCTTCAGCGATGGCTTCGAAGATCTTCTTGTATGTTTGAGCAATCTTTGTGCTGGAGTTTTGTTTACCTTCCCAACGGTAGTTTTCTGTACCGGAAGCAACAGCAGCGTTTAAGATATCAATATTCCAATCATCAGAGGAAGCTGGGGATGTTTTTGGTGGAGCATCTCTCATATCGATATCAAGTTTGATACCTAAATCTTTCATTGTGGCTTTGCCTTCGGCTGTAATGCTGTTGAATTGGGCACATCTGTAATATAAGCCTTGTTTAACAACACCGTTTTCCACTAAGGATGATTTCCAACCACCACAGTCACGGAAGTTAATAACACCATCAACGTGAATGTAACGTGGAGCGACATCTTTAACTTTGAACTTATAGATTTTAGCTTGTGCTAAGGCTTCTTCACTAACAGCTGCTCTGTAGTAATAGTCTTGGCCGATTTCAGAATTGTAGAAATTATAAGTTTTAGCAGTAGCTTCAACTTTCTTAGCGTTTGCGAAATCGATTGTTTTAGCGATTTCAACCACATACTTGTCAGCGTCAGCAACTTCATCAAACTTTAATTCAATTGGATTTGGTTGAGATTGATCATTATGGTAGCTGCTATCTTCAGCGTTGACCTTTGGAACGTATGTTTTGATACTTGTCCAATCTGAATCGTTTAGATATTGATTCATTAAGTCAGTGTGGATGTCTTTTTCACCGAGATCGAAGTCAGCCTTTGGACCTTCGTCTTTAGAGGTACTATTGTGTCCACAACCTGTCAAAACTAAAGAACCGAGCAATACGAATAATAATGCTTGTTTTTTCATGTTAAATTCCTCTCTTTGCTCTAATATTCTCACATTATTCGTTTTATTAAAATAGGATTATTATATTTTTTGTAGTTGTTTATCATGTGAAAGATAGAAAAAAACCAGGCATAGCCTGGTCTTATATGACTTTATTGCGGGGTTAATTATGCACCTGCTGGTCTAGTATAACCTGGAACAAATTTTTCTCTAATTGTTTCAAGAGTGTCCGCGGAAATACCGAAGTCATCTTTAAGATGCTTATACATCTTATCAGCGAATGTTGCACCTTCTAAGGCGTTGGTTTTTGTAAACCATTTGGCAATTTCACTTGTACCAGTAGAATCGTCTAATGGTAAGACTGCTCTTTCGCCAGCGAATCTAGTTAAGACATAGTCTCTACCGATATCGTCTTCATTAACGCCTAATAAGCCTAATAAGAAGAAAGATGTAATACCTGTACGGTCAGCACCGTGTGTGCAGTGTAAGGCGATTGGCTTTTGATCAGCATTAGCAATAGCTTCGAAAATCTTCTTATATGTTGCAGCGATACCACCTGTGCCTTCCCAACGTGAGCCTTCAGTGCCAGAAGCGACACGGGCGTCCATGATTTCAATCTTCCAATCGCTTGAGGAAGCTGGAGATGATGATGGAGGTCTATCTCTCATATCAATGTCTAATTTAATGCCTAAGCGTTTTAATTCTGCTTTACCAGCGGTCTTAATGCTATTGAATTGAGCACATCTATAATATAAGCCTTGTTTAACAACACCATTGGCCACGAGGTTTGATTTCCAACCACCTGTGTCACGGAAGTTAATAACGCCTTCGATACTCATATTGCGTGGAGCGGTATCAGCAACTTGATATTCCTTAACAGTAGCGGTCGCTAAGGCTTCTTCGCTAACTGCGGCTCTATAGTAGTATTTAACGCCAACTTCAGCGTTATAGAAATCGTATGACTTCTTTGTGCTTGTTACTGTTTGAGCATCAGCAAATGTGTTGTCTTTTGAGACTTGCACATAGTATGTTTGAGCGTCAGCAAGTTCTGCGAATGCTAATTCCAAGGCCTTAGGTTGTGATAAATCTGGATGTGATCGATGATCTTCAGCATTAACATTAGGGATGTATGCTTTAATATTTCTCCAATCTGGATCTTTGAGATAAGAATACTGTAAATCAGTATGGATATCATTTTCAGGAGCAGTGAGTTGTAAAGCTACACCACTTGGACCAGCTTGAGAAGATGATGAACTAGATGATTTTGAACTGCTTGGAGTTGATTGTTGAGATTGTTCAGAACTTTGACTACCTGTGGTTTGTTGGCTCTCTGGTTCAGATCCCTTTGATTCAGAAGAAGGAGCAACTGGTTGATTACACGCAGATAAGATTAATGAACTGAGCATTAAAACGAACAATGCTTGTTTTTTCATAACTATTTACCTCTTATGGGTTTATTTTTCCATTTTTAATGCACTAAACACATGATTATTCTATTTTTTATATAGGTTTATTATGTGGCAAAACAAAACCAGGCACCGAAGCGCCTGGTTCTATTAATTGGTTAGTAACTCAACTTAATTAGTCAACGTAGATTAATCTAACGAGTTTGTCAGAAATTAATCTTGTGCCTTGATTACCGTGAGTATATTCGAATTCGATTGCACCTTGTGTGACATCAACAGTACCGATTTCGACAAATGTGCATACTGGAGCTTCTTTGAGAAGTGAGTTGAAAGCAACATCGCCAAGAGAGATTGTACCTTGTGCTTCACCAACTTTAATGGCGTAACCAGTGCCAAATTTTTGGCCGCCGTTGTATGCACTATAAGCAAAGCTCATATATAATGCAACTTTACCAGCTTTTGGCATATTGAGATTCCACTTGAAGGCGAATTTTTTTGTAACTTTCATATCGCCATCAATAGCAGCAGCGTTATCGCCTGTGAAACCATCGAATTGGATACCTGTTTTGTCACAACCAGCACATGTAAGTGGGGAGACACCATTAGCATCTGCATCACCGACTGTCCATTCGTGTTCATGTGGTGGGACATATGTTTCACCAGTAATTGTGGCATCACCCTTGAAGATAACTCTTAATGGGTTATCGAATGTAACACGGTAGCCAATATTACCTTGTCTGATGTAAATCATGTTAGCACCAGCTTTGAGGTCGAATGTACCTAAAGGCATATATTTACCAGCTGTTTCGCCTAAGACGTCTTGCATTTTGTCTTCGCAACCCATTGGTTGGAATGCACCTTCGTTAACTTTAACGTAGTATCTCCATGCATCTTCTGTGTCTTTATCAGCGTTGTTATCTGTCATGGTTTCATTACCACGGATCTTCATATTGTAGAAGTATCTTTCAGCGTTTTTGAATTCAGCACCGACTTCAATCTTTGCACCTTTAACTTCAGCGGAAAGGTTGACTTTGAATGCGATAACTTTGCCTTTATCTAATTTGTATGTATTAGCGGCTTTGAATGCTGTATCTTGATCGCCTAAACCAAAGGCTTCTGGTTCGCCTTCAGCGCTTGTTTTAGAAGAAGCATAAGCGCCAGAGATGTCTTTCATTTCGACCATCGCAGCTTTTTCACCTGTGAAGGAATCGACACCAAGACTGACTGGTTTGCCATCTTCGTTAACTTTTGTTTCGGTAACTTTGTAATTAACAACGTGTTCATGTGGACCGAAGCCAACAAGAGC
>JBGUGI010000012.1:0-3796 GCA_045111495.1 Bacilli bacterium
TAATGTTCTATTTAATTCGTTAATTTCTTCATCCTTAAATAAGGAATAGTTTTCATCAATCTTATAGTTAACACCTAACTTATCATAGGATTCGATGAATCTATACACTTCGTAGCAGTGGCGATATTTAGGATTCTTTCTAATGATATTTGTTTGAATGATTGGGTTACGGACATCCTTTTCTGTCTTTAACGCTTTCATGAATGGAGAGTTATAGAAATAAAGGATATATTGTCTTGTTTGAATGATTCTATCGATGTACTTAGAGTTACGTACTTCTTCTTCGGTTTCATTCTTATAAGACACTTTGACTTTAGTTTCGATTTCAACGTCCGCGCCATCGACGACAGAATAGTTTTTAAAGAATAAGACTTCTTCATTACGTAATTCTGCGTACTTAGTGATGTATTCATAACGCTTAGTGATGAAGAGCATTAATCTTCTCACAAAAGTCGCGATGAATCTATTTTCATAGGTATGGATATCATCATCCGCGTACATACTTAAAAGTTTACTTGGGATGACGTTACCGTATTCATCAACTTCTTTAATATATTGGGTATGGCTCGCTAAATGTTGGACTGATTCACTAGTAATCTTTTTGGCTAATTCAACTGGGGTAATACTACCTTCCACTTTAGTGGTACTTCTTGGATTAGCGATAATCGCGCCTAAATCGAAGATGACATCTTCAATTGTTTCAATCCAGCTTTTATCGAAAGATGAACTCGCTAAACGATCCAATCTTAAATAAGAATTCTTACCATTCTTTAAAGAATCGAAGATTTCTTCTTCATGTTTTCCTTTAATCAAAGCTTTCATCTTGCTTTGATAGGAACGATTGATTTGTCTAGTGGAGTTTTGTTTTTTCATAAATGAATGTTATTAGTTGTTTTTGAGTAAGTTTTCAATATAGGCATGGGCCATCTTGAAGTTGCCTTTGCCATACATTTTGTCGAGTTGAGAATCGAGTTCTTTTAACTCGTCTTTTAAGAAAGCGATATTTAAGGATTCAAATTTCTTAAGGACTTTGTTGGTGAAGATGAAGTCATAACCATCGACTTCTTTACCACCACAGCCGACATAAACAGGGATGAATGTATCTAACTGTTTAAGAATACGGTTACCAAAGGCGAGTTTGAATTTCTTAATAACGAAGTTGTCTAATTGTTCGAACTTTTGAGACATATCTTTGCTAATTGGGTATTGAGCGATAGCTTCATCATATAGTTTTCTAATTTGGCTATATGGGATAGACATCGCTTCTTGTTGTGGTGCATCGAATGGACGACCTTTATCATCAAAGAAGATGGAGACCGCACGGTCATAGACCTTATCGGAGATAGTGAATGTACTATCATCGTTATTGGCGGTACCGAAGAACATAACGTTTTGTGGAATTAAGAGTTTACCTTCTTTTAAGTTAACTGGGTCATTGCTCATTGTGGCAGGGATTAAATCTAACACCCAGTCATTAGGATCTCTCATTTCCATGATGGATAAGAATTCAGCGAAGTAGTATTCAATACGGGCTAAGTTCATTTCATCGAGGACGATGATGTCCATATCTTGACGATATGTGGTTGTATATAATGCTCTTAAGAATTCAGTTTCATTGAATTTCTTAGTGAATTCGTTGTAGTAACCTAAGAGTTCACTTCTATCTTTCCAGGATGGTTGCACTGGAATAATCGCGGAGTCAAATCTGAAGAATTTACCAAGGGCGAACGCTAAGGATGTTTTACCTGTACCAGAGATACCTTCTAAGATGATTAACTTAGAGGCCGCCATACCGGCAAATAATTGTTTAATGACATCTTCTCTATAATATAACTTCAACTGTGAAGCAGCGAAGTTACGGAAGGCGTTACATAATTCTTCAAGGGTGAGGTTTGGTCTAAATGGAATATCGTTATTTGTGCCTCTATATTTATTATCAACATGGATAAGTTTTGGGAATCTGGAACTAACTTCTTCCACGACTTCTTTGCTTTCTTGGTCTAAGTCAGCTTGGTCTGGACTACGTAAGCCCATATAACCGATTTTAAGATTGAGGATTTTATCTTTTTCTTGGACAGCTTGATAGAGTTCATAGTTAAGTCTTTCCACTTGTCTACGTAATTCTTCTTTATCTAATTCTTTCTTAACGAATCTTACGTATTTTCTAAAGAAGATAACGATTAAGAAAAGTATGCCGGCAATTAAACCGATGAATAACAATAAGAAGATGACCCAGAAGATCCAACCAACTGGACCAAAACTACTGGAATGGTTACTCATCAAATCGTTATAAATACCAAAGTTTTTTGGTAAGTCAGTCCATGGAGAGACAATGGCTTTATAAAAGAATGTGCCAATATGCTCTAGGACTCTTAGGAACATGTACCTTAAATACTCAAAATAAGATGCCATATTAGATAATCCCCCTTAATAACTTAAAACTTAATTGTGCATTGAAGCTTGCACCCATTGTCGAATTATAGCAGTCCTTATCCCAACCTTCTAAATAGATGGATAACACTATTTCAGTAGCAACACCGTTATAGCATGGGATTAAGACTGGGTTATCGTCTGACGCGATTTCTTCTAAAGAGATAGAAGGTTCTTGTTTATATTTAACGCCTGCGTCAAGCGATAGTTGTTCATTATATGTATATGCACCATCATCACTCTTACCAGTGAAAGCATTACCGAAGAATTCTTTCTTATCTGGATCATTTTTACGAGGAGATAGTGTTTCGCTCTTTGGATTGTCATACTTAATGGCGTCTCTATTTTCGATTTCGCCGTACACAATCTCTTTTGGTGTGTCAGTCACACTGACTTGATATGTGTCATAAAATTCGTCACCATCGTTATCTAATCTACCAGCATAGTAAGTTACTTTATCTTCACCCTTATTTGGATCAATGATGTAGTAACGGTAGTAATTAGGATTATTAACAAGGATGGAGAATCTCATGCAATTTTCTAATTTGTTTAATTTTTGTTCGATTTCATCAACAGTTAATTCACCAACTTTGCCCACAAGAGCCTGCGCGCGTAAATGATTAGCGTCTTTATCAGATTTGATAAAGGTTTGTTCTGTATCAATTGTGACATAATAATCGATGTTATTCAAAAGATATAATCTTTGTTGAAAGAAACCTTCACTGCTTGGTTTGTTAAAATCAGGTTCACCCATAAAGGATTGACCTTTGTAGTTATATAAATATGGAATCTCACTTTTAGTGGACATCCATTTATCTTGGAACATGCTAGAAGCAGGTTCAAACTCTTTAACTTTGTTAAGTTCGTTATTAGTGAGCTTAGGTTTAAAGGAATTCTCATCAGTTTCAGTGGAGATAAATAAACCAGCATCTTCATCCGCTCTTAAGTCGAGGTCGATAGAATTGACATGGAGTTGATCACTACTTGCATACCACGCTAAAGAAGCGGAAAGCGATATCACAGATAACGCAATGGTTCCGATTATTAGTGATACAACAAGTCTTTTCTGATTCATAAGCCTCCTAATTTACGATATTAATTTCAAATTGTAAGCCAAGATAGAATTTGTTTTGAAGTTGAGAATCAACAACTGAGTAATCCCATCCTTCTAGGTAAATCTTCATTTTAAATAAACCTAGATAATGGGCTGCAGCAGTGCCTGTTTTACAAACAGCATAATTACTTTCAAGATTGCCAGTAGCAAGATTTTTTTGTGGGAAAACTGTGCTTGTTCCCAAATATTCTGCGTAATGAGGAATGATACAACTATCTAGATCATCGAAGTATTCCACGCCTTTGTAATGTC
>JBGUGI010000013.1:0-5826 GCA_045111495.1 Bacilli bacterium
GCGATTGGATTATCTTTAATAGCCCTTACATAATCAAGGTATTCAATTTTAGGATCATGAGTTAATAATCTAATCGCATCAACAATAGATTTAGGAAAACCTTGTTGTTCTAAATATTCAAAAGAATAATCTTCAGGATGATCTTCAATAACATCATGTAATAAAGCCACACAGACACTTTCTTCATCATCAAATTGCAAAGCCAAAGTCATTGGGTGCATGAAATATGGATAATCGGACTTATCCTTTTGTTTAAGATGCGCTTCAAACGATATTTGCGCGGCTTTTAAAGTTAAATCTGAGTAAAACATATAAGTTATTATAACACAAAAGAAAAAGCCCGTTTTTGAGACGGGCAACTTATATTTATAAGAGGTAATTATTTATCGATGGAGATATCTTGTGATAATTCTTTTTGTTCTTCGTTGAATTTATCAGCTTTTCTAATATCTTGTTGTGTAACTTTCTTTTGATCAGCATCTTCACCCATGTGAACAACGAGTTGATTGAATGGAATTTCAATATCGTTATCATCAAACATGATTTTGATTTCACGGTTGATATCTCTTTGGACTTGATAGATGTCATCTTCTTTACAATACGCAACGAATAATAATTCAACACCAGATTCGCCTAATTCACTAACACCCATATAGATAGGGCCTTTAACGATAGCAGGAATCTTTTCTTTAATCTTTTCAATGTTATCAGCGATAACCGCTTCGACTTTTTCAATTCTTGCGTTATAGGAAACATAGACAGAAGACTTCGCTAAAGAGAGTTCTTGAGTTTGGTTAATAATTGTTTTGATTTCACTGTTGTTAACGATTTTGACATTGCCACCGACGTCTAATAATTTAGTGGTTCTCATACCAATTTCTCTCACTTCGCCTCTCCAACCATCAATGATGACGATATCACCAACTTGGAATTCACCTTCAAAGACGATGAAGATACCAGCTAAAATATCGGCCACTAAGGATTGGGAACCAAGACCTATGATAAGAGCAAGAACACCAGCACCAGTTAATGTCGCGGTAGCAGGTACGCCCCAAGCATCTAAGATGAAGAATACAGCGGTTAAAGCAATAGCCCATTTAATGAATGACACTAATAAACGGGAAATTGTTTTACCTTTTTTGCTTCTGAAGACAATCTTCGCTAAATAATGTAACGCAACAGCGAATGTCACTGCCACACCGATAATGCGAATTGTCATTAAGGTGTGTGGAATAGCTTCTTTTAAGAAATAATTGGTAAATGCGTTACCAGTATCAAGACCCCAGAACATTGGTTCATAGTCCCAAATCATTTTGCCTGTCGCATCACCATTGACGTCTAACTCCTTATGGTAGTTAAGGCCAAAGATTTCTTTGTTGAAAGCAAAGATGAGAACTGTCGCTATAACTAATAAAGCGTATAACGACCATTTAATAATTCTGTTTTTCGTTTCTTTTTTCATAATAATTACCTCCAGAAAAACATTTTTATTTTTTATGCACTAATCATGAATTGATAATTTTCAGCAATGAGAAGTGTCTTCTCTTCTCCATCTGCAACTAATCCTTCGTGTGGCTCAGTTGTGGAGTCACCAGGAAGCATTTCGTAGTGATATGTGATGTATTTAATTGAAATTTTTACTGGGTTAGAGAAATCAGTTGCAAAGTTTTCTTCAAAGAAGTTGCTGCAATAGGTCAAATTAGCATAGACGAGTTGGTTTTTATTGCCTAAATAAAATGGAATCTTGTAGGTGTTACCTGTTTGACATTCAATTTCTAAGAATATTTCAAACAAGTTAGTTGCACCAGAGAAAATTGGCATGAAGCAGATTTGATAATCACCACTTGTAATAGTTGCGGGTTCTTCTGGCGAATCTAATAAATCGATACCATAGAACTCTACTTTTTGATCTAAGGTGAAGGTTGCAGTTTCAGAATAGATTTCTGTTAGTACACCACCTGGGTTATCATCATCAATCACATAGGACGAAACAGTGACTTTAATTGGGGTATTAACGAGTTCATCAACTCCATGGCCTTCCATGCCTGTAAAAACACCATTCATCCAATGGTCATGGACAGTTTCACCTTCAAAGGCTAAACGACCATATAGTTCATCGTTCTTATAGAACGCTACTTCAAAGCCTGAATAGACATGCGCAGCGTCATCAAAGATGAATCTGATTGGTAAGATATATGTGTCGTATTCATTTTCTAACGCAAAATCATATGGGGTGTCTAAACCAGTAAAGGTTGAGACTAATGAGTTTTTAAACTTACACTCTTTATCTTGAATAACATAGATTTCTTCATCCATCTTCCAATATTTAAGTGAGTATTTAACACGGTGCTTAACTGGATCAACGAAATAAACCGGATTATTGTCATCGTCATATTCTTTTATTTCGTTAACTTCAATAGTCTGCGCGTCAGTGGTTGGAACAAGGCTAAATGACCTTTCTTCTTCAGTTTCTAAGTCCGTTAAAATGAACTCAAAACCATATAAGTAACCTAGCTCATCAGTGTAATCGAGTTGGAGAGTAATTTCCCTTGTGTCGTAGTTAATAGTTTCATCGAAAATGAACTCATTGAATTTAACTATAGCCCCACTGTTATCGGTGAATGTGACATCACCTTCATCTAATGTTGTCTTCTCACCATAATAGAGACATGTGAGACGATATTTGTATGAATCAGAAAGAGATATTTCAACACCGTCTAGGCTAATTGTCTGAACTTCTGTTGTTTTAGTCAGTGGCACATCAACAGTGAATTCGTCTTCTGGTTGGTCACTACTAATTGGTTCATCAAAGATATAAATAAACGATAAGACGAAATCGGAATAGACATTAAAGTCATCAACAAAATCTAATTGAACATCAAAAGTTCTTTCTTTGAAATTCGCAGTCTTATCGAAAACAAACTTGTGAAATTCTGAAACAGCACCAGAATTATCTTCGAATTGGAAAGAGCCTTGATCGTATGTAACTTCTTCACCATTATCCTTATAAGTAAAGGAATAATTATAAACGAGAGATAATTCAAATTCTGGATAGATATCTAATTTAATTTCTTGCACTTCCGTAGTCTTTTTTAAATCATAAGTAAATGATAAAGGACCAGTCGCGGTGACTAGTTCTGCTTCTAAATTAAACTTGAAGTCAGAGAATTTATCTAAATCATCTTGATAATCAAGTTGGACAGTCATTGTGTTGGTTAAGAAATTACATTTCTTATCCCAAGTGATGCCTCTAAATTCAGAAACTGGGTCAGTCTCCTTGGTTTTGAAGACTTCATCAAAGATGGTTTCACCACCAAATCTATTTTCACTTAAAACAATGTGGTAGCTTTCATTAGCCTTTAAATTATTAAATTCACCATAGTTACTATATAACCATGTTGGAATGGAATAATCGTAGTTATCGTTATAAACACGAAGAGTGAATGGTTCTTTTATATCTTCTTCATTAATATCTTCTTCGTTTGGGCGATCATATTCTTCATATGGTTCACCATCTGGTCTTTCGTTTTTATGGTCAACGACATAAAGCTCATAAGTTAATGAGTTAGACGTCACAACAAAAGAATTAAATTCATAATCATAGTCATGAAGCGCCACAGAAATACCAGTACCCACGGCAACAGCGGTAACCGCTACTACTGAAGCCGCCGTTACAACTGTTGTAGCTGTCGCGGCAATATTGGATGCAGTTGTTGTACTTGTCACGGTTGCGGAGCCATGAACAGGCGCAGTAGCCTTATTGGCATACTGAACATTGACCTCCGTTTGTTTACGGATGGTCTTACCAACATATTTTTCGTTAAGTTCACCTTCAGGTAGCTTATTTTCTTTTTGTGATATAGTTTCAGAATCTTGAGTTTTGCCAAATTCTAGACCACGTATTTGCTTATCGTTGGTTATTTCAATCTTATTAAACTCGTCGTTTCGCATAGTTCTACATGAAAAATATAGTAGAATTCTTCTTATTTTTCACTAGGAAATTGCTAAATACATGAGAGAATACATTAAACTTACGAAAAAAGTTTTGAACTAACACGCGCTTGTGAATTATACTTATAGAGAATTATTTCAACGAAAGGAACAAACGTTTATGAGATCTTCACTCTTTGACAACTCTATTTTTAGAGCGCGAGTCAATAAAGAAAAGGCTAAACTCTTCCCAGAAGGTGCTTTAGGCTACTTAGCTGGTCCAGTCTTAGCTTTGATAAGTAACTCATTTATATCCAGTTATTTACAAAAATACTACACTGACGTTTTAGGTCTTGCTCAATGGGCTCCATTATTCCTCATTTTGTTACAAGTCTTATCCGTCATCCTTGTTGTTGCTGGTAACATCTTGGTGGGCCGTTTATTGAATAAGCTCAACACCAAAGCTGGTAAAGCACGTCCATTATTATTGATTAGTGTTCCATTAATCATCTTAGCGTTCTTTGTCATCTTCTTCTTTACCCCATTCCCAGAAAGCGCTGGTGGTAAAGGCAACGACATCTTAACCCTTGTCATGGTGGCAGTTGGTTATAACTTATACTTCTCAGTTGGTTATCCATTCTACTATGCTTCCCACGCTGCTCTTGTTGGTTTATCCACACGTGATAGTAAAGCAAGAGGTTTATTAGCGACATTATCTAACGCTGCTGTGTTAGGTGCGATGGGTGCATGTACAATGATTCTTCCGTTCTTCATTGGTAAAATCTTCGATGAACCATCTAAAGCATACGATGTCCTTAAATGGGTCGCTCTTGTCTTAGTGGTTATTACCTTAATCGGTACTGTCTTAGAATTTGCGTTCACACGTGAAAGAGTCACTGAAGAACAACAAGAAATGCAAAACGCTAGTAGCGAAGAAAATAAAGAAGTTAAGGTTTCTCAACAATGGAAGATCTGCTCCAAAGATAAATTCTGGTGGATCATGATTATCTTCTTCTTACTCTATCAATTAGGTGGTATGTTGAAGAACTGTTCACAACTCTATTACTGCAACGCTATTTGGGGCGCTAACGCCACTACTATTACTGAATTAAACGATTTAGGTGGTGCTAAATCTGGTTTATTAGCCATTATCGGTGCTATCCCAACCGCTGCTGGTATGTTAGTGGTTTGGCCATTATCCAATAAGATTGGTAAAGGTAGACTCATCCTCTTCGGCGCTATCTTAGCCGTTGCGGGTGGTGTCTTAGGTTTATTTGCTGGCGACAACTTCGTTCTCGCTGTTATCGCTTTCGTTATTAAAGCTTTAGGCGGTGCTCCAGCTATGTACATCTCCTTAGCGTTACTCGCTGACATTAGTGATCACCAAGAAGCAAAACATGGTATCCGTTGCGACGGCTTATCTATGGCTATCTATGGTGCTATCATGGTCGGTATGACTGGTATTGCTAATGGTATCATCTCTGGTGTCTTAAATGCTGCTGGCTATGATGCTGCTAACCCAATCCCATTGCTCGCTGTTCAATCCATGACAAGTCAAAACGTTCAAACCGCTATGACATGGATCTTCTTCGGCGGTGAAGCTATCTGCTTCGCAATCATTGCCTTAATGTTCATCTTCATGAATGTTGAAAAACATTCCAAAGAAGACCAAGAAATTCTTAAACAAAGAAAAGAAGCTGCTGGTGTTAAAGAAGAACAACCAGAAGAAGCAAAAGCGGAATAATTAATTTTATAAAAAAAGACGATATCGCTTGTGAAGTGAACCCATTATGTTGGACTGAAATGTTCCAACAATCATATCACTTCTAAACAGACTGTTGAAGGGACTGAATCCGATATTGAACTGGACTCAGTCCTTTTAATTTTGCTTTGATT
>JBGUGI010000014.1:0-5024 GCA_045111495.1 Bacilli bacterium
ACGAAATCCGCGAGATCCATAGTTGTGTAGATAATGCCATATAAGGCGACTAAGCAACAGAATGTAATGCTAGTGACCAAATATAACTTACCGATTCTACCATTATCTTTAACACTTAAGAAATAAATGAGTTCTAAGACAGAAGCAATTAACATCATTAATGTGATAGAGAAGTAAAGAACATCATGGTTGGTTAATTTCACAATCGCTAAAACGAATGATGTGACGACTAAACCAACAGTAATGATAATAGAAATAACTTTGACTAAAGCACCTTTACCAGTTGTAAGACCCGCGAGGAATAAAACTGCGGCCACTACTTCGATAACAGCTAAACCACCTAAGTGATAAGTATCATTGAAGCCATTATCATTGACCATGATAGAGAGGGATGTTGCTAAAACCGCTAAAACTAAACCAATAATTGTTAACGTAGTAGCAGCAACAGGAAATTTGTTAAATTCGTATTTTGTGCGCATATATTATGTCCGCCTTCCTTTTAGATTATACTGACCATTTCTCATCCTTTCAATGTTTGGTCGAGTATCTTTTCTACCAATTAGACGGATTTGTATAGGCATAACTGCTAAACAAAATAAAAAAGTATCTCTATTGACTTAATTCAAAATTACTATATGATAGACGCATAGATTGATAGAGGCGCGGTCTTTATCAGTAGTAAGTCGAGACGGTAGTCGATGACACTTATGAAAGGAAATACCGCCGAAACCACTTAGGGTCACTTAAGTGAGTTGGGGTATAAGAGAACATCTTATACACTCCTGCAATGGATCATTGTAGAGGAGCTATTGATGAAATCCTGAATGTTCATGAGATTGCATCGATAGAATGCAATCTTATTTTTTAGGAAAGGGGTTTCATCAATGAGACGAAACAATTTATTCGCGTTATTAACGCTTTTATCATCATTATCTTTATCCGCGTGTGGTAATTCTAATCAAGTGGATAATTCCAAATTAGTGATTGGTATGGAATGTGCCTATCAACCTTTTAACTGGACAGAAAATAAGGAAAATGAATGGACATTACCAATTGATGGCACTAATGAATTTGCCGATGGTTATGATATCGCTGTCGCTAGATATTTATCTAAAGATCTAGGAAGAGATGTCGTTATTAAAAGAATTGAATGGGATGATCTTATTCCTTCTTTAAACAGTGGCTCCATTAATATGGTTTTAGCGGGTATGAGTTCCACTGCTGAAAGAAGAAAGACCATTGATTTTACTGAACCATATTTAAAGAGTGATTTAGCTTTCTTAATTAAGGAAAGCAATATTCCAGAAGGTAATTCTAAAGATAATCCTCTTAACTATGAAGGATTGAAAGAATTATTTAAAGGTCAATCGCTAGTTTGCCAAGCTAATGTTGTCGGTGACGATATTATTGAAGATTATTTTGTGAGCCAAGAAGGTTTCAATATTAAGCATAGTGCCGCACAACAAACATATCCATTAGCGGCTTTAGATGTCCAACGCGGCATTTCATTTGCTATGCCTGCGGAACTTCCAGTTGTGGAAGCGATGGCCTCTTTAGAGGGTTTAGGTGTTTTATATTGTGATTATTCTTTCTTAAATGAAAGTGATTTAGAAGGTTTATCCGTTAATATTGGTCTTAAGAAAGGTAATACAGAATTACTAAATGATTTAAATGCTTCTTTAAAAAGATTAAGTCAAGAAGAAAGAAGCACAATGATGGGTGAAGCCTCTAAAAGAAGCAATGGTTAATAGCAATGATTGATTTTGCAAAGATTGGTGACATATTCGTTAATAACCAAGAACTATTAATATCTGGCATTATCTCCACGATTATACTTTCAGTATTTGGCACTGTTGTGGGTCTATTTTTAGGGGTGTTTATTGCGTATGGCAAAAACATTAAAACTAGACCAACAATGAATGTCTTTAAAAGAGTAAGCCTTAATATTGTTAAGTGGTTATGTAATATCTATTCAGTAGTCTTAAGAGGTACACCGATGATGGTCCAAGCCTTAATCTTTAAATATGGCTGTGCCGCTTTAGGACTGAACTGGGATAATATTAGATTTCCAGGGATGATTAGCAATGTCTTTAATGGTTGGTTTTTTGCCGGTTTAATTGTTATTACCTTTAATACCGCTGCCTATATGGCGGAAATTGTCCAATCTGGTCTTAATGGGGTGGATATGGGTCAAGTGGAAGGTGCGAGATCCTTAGGCATGAACAACACAGAGACATCATTCTTTATTGTTTTACCTCAAGCGATTAGAAATTCCTTACCAACGATTGGTAACGAATTAATCGTTAATATTAAAGACTCTTCTGTTTTAAACGTTATCGCCACTACTGAACTCTATTATCGTATGAAGGTCATTTCTAGTGCTTCATATGCTTTCTTAGAAGGTTACTTAATCTTAGCCCTTATCTATTTAGTGTTAACTTTATTAGCGGCGGGTATTTTAAAACTGATTGAAAAGAAATTAGATGGTAAGAAGATATCTCTTAATCCATTTGCGAGATTTAAAAGAGGATTATTTGCATGAGTGAAGTAGTTTTAGAAGTTAAAAACTTAGCGAAATTCTTTGAGGCAAATAGAGTCCTTAAAGATATTAGCCTAACTGTTAATAAAGGTGATGTTATCGCTATTATTGGACCAAGTGGTTCTGGTAAGTCTACATTTTTAAGATGTTTAAATTTATTAGAAGAACCAACTAGAGGATTATTATCCTTTAAAGGTGAACCATATTTTAATATCGATAAATGTAAGGATGATTTTGTGGACTACACTAAGTACCACGAAGCATTAGATCAATATGATATTAGACTTGTCGAAGCGGAAGATAATTTGGCCATTTATCAAAACAAGATTATTGAAGGTTTTAAAAATAAAGAAAACCGTAAGCAAGTGAGAGTTTGCAAAAAGATTTATAAAAAAATACTTAACGAAAGACCAAGAAAAGAGCAGTTCTTTAACAAAGATGCTTATGAAGCTTTTATTAATGAGCATCCTTCAATGGCGATCAATGAAAAACAAAGAAACACCATGCGTAGTAAGATGACAATGGTTTTCCAAAGCTTTAATTTATTTAACAATATGGATTCTTTAAGAAACTGCACTATCGCGCAAACGAGAGTCCTAAAACGCAATCACGAAGAAGCCAAAGAGAGAGCGATTAAAGAATTAACTAAAGTAAATATGCAAGATAGGATGAATTATCGTCCACGTGCCCTTTCTGGTGGACAAAAGCAACGTGTCGCTATCGCTAGAGCGTTGTGTTTAGATCCTGAGATTATTTTATTTGATGAACCCACTAGTGCATTAGACCCTGAAATGGTTAATGAAGTCTTAGAAGTTATGAAGAAACTCGCTAATGAAGGTAGAACCATGATCGTGGTCACTCATGAAATGAACTTTGCTAAGAATGTCGCTAATAAGGTGATATTTATGGATGAAGGATATATTGTTGAAAGTGGAGATAGTAAAGAGTTCTTTAATCACCCAAAAGAAGAGAGAACAAGAGCCTTTTTAAAGAAAGCAAATATCAATTTTTAACAAAAATAATTCACATTTTTCTGAGATTTCTATAAAGTAAAAGTTAGAAAGGGAAAACATAATTACTATAATGTCAACTTTAGAACAAATTAAAGCAGCATACGAAGCATTCGTCGCTGAAAACGAAAAATTCGTTGAAAAAGGCAACAAAGCCGCCGCTGGCCGTGCTCGTAAAGCTCTTAGCGAATTAGCAAAGCTCTGCAAAGTTCGCCGTCAAGAAATCCTTGAAGAAAAGGAAAAATAAGATTTAATTCTTAAATGGAATAAGAACTTTCTAAAAGAGAGTTCTTTTCTTTATATTTTTTGATAAGATATGGTCAAAGGAAATGTATAGGTATGGATAAAGAAATTAATAGACTAGTCTTACTAGAACAAGAAAGACAAAATAGAGGCATTGAACTTATCGCTAGTGAAAACTATGCGAGTAAAGAAGTGCGTGAATTATGTGGTTCAATACTCACTAATAAATATGCAGAAGGTTTCCCAGGACATAGATATTATGGGGGCTGTGAAGTCGTTGACGAGATTGAAAACCTCGCTATTGAAAGAGTATGTAAATTATTTGGTAGTAAATTTGCGAATGTCCAACCACACAGTGGTTCACAAGCTAACGCTGCTGCTTATAGAGCGTTACTTCCTGATGGCGGTAAGATTCTTTCTTTAGTCCTTAATGACGGTGGTCATTTAACACACGGTTCTCCTGTTTCTTTTTCCTCACATTTATATACATTTGTTCATTATCCATTAAGTAATGGTCATCTAGATTATGACGCAATTGAAAAGATTGCCTTAGAAGAGAAGCCAAATCTCATCTTAGCGGGTTATTCTGCTTATCCATACACTATTGATTTCAAAAGATTTAAAGAAATCGCTGATAAAGTTGGTGCATATTTTATGGTCGATATGGCGCATATCGCTGGTTTAATTGCCGCAGGACTTCATCCTAATCCAGTACCATACGCTGACGTAGTGACTTCCACCACTCATAAGACATTAAGAGGTCCTAGAGGGGGTATTATTCTCACTAATAATGAAGAACTTATTAAACGCATTAATTCCGCTATCTTCCCATATTATCAAGGTGGACCATTAGAACATATCATCGCTGCAAAAGCAGTTTGTTTTAAAGAAGCGAGTAGCGATGAATTTAAAGCGTACGCTAAACAAGTGATGATCAACACTAAAGCATGTGCGGATAAACTCCAAGAATTAGGAGCTAAAGTATCTGGTACTGATAACCACTTATTCTTAGTTAATGTTTTAGATACTTATGGTATTAACGGTAAAGAAGCTCAATTAGCCCTAGAAGATATCAATATCACCACGAATAAGAACATGATTCCTAACGATACATTATCTCCCGCTAAAACAAGTGGTTTACGTTTAGGTTTTGCCGCGGTCACCACTAGAGGATGCACTAAAGAACAAGCTGAACAAGTCGCAGTTATTATCCATAACTACTTAAGTAAACA
>JBGUGI010000015.1:0-6922 GCA_045111495.1 Bacilli bacterium
ATATCGCGAAGAGTATTTTCTTCCAGATAAGCGTAATGGAATGGTGGTGTTCTCTTATAAACCACAAGCAGGTGCCGAAGCTAGAATCTACAGCAAGATTAGCGACATTACAATTTCAATGAAAGCCATCGACCATCTAAAGATGCCTGACTTAATTGAAGTGGAAAGAGCGGTGGAATTAGACGAGCACGAAATCAGTATCTATAAAGAACTTGTCGAAGAGATGGTTCTTGAATTAAAAGACAAAGAGATTACAAGTGCTAATGCCGCAGTTCTTACTGGTAAGTTACTTCAAATTGCTAATGGTGCTATTTATAGCGACTCAGGTGAAATCGTAGAAATCCATGATCGCAAACTGGATGAACTTGAAGACATCATCGAAGCCGCTAATGGTAAACCGTTACTAGTAGCATATTGGTTCAAGCACGACTTAGATCGAATTAAGAAAAGATTAGACAAATTAGGTGTTATCTATAAAACCTTAGATAAACCAGAAAACATCAGACAATGGAATGACAAAGAGCTACAAGTTGGATTAATCCATCCTGCATCTGCTGGACACGGACTAAACCTCCAAAGCGGAGGAAACACTATAGTGTGGTTTGGCCTTACTTGGTCATTAGAGCTTTACCAACAAACAGTTGCTAGACTCTATCGCCAAGGACAAAAAAGCGGTTCAGTGGTAGTGATGCATATCATCGCTAAAGGAACAATGGATGAATTAGTACTTAGAGCTCTTAAAGACAAAGACATGACCCAAACAAGACTAATTGATGCAGTAAAAGCAAAAATTAAGGGGGTAGACCATGACTAATAAGGAATTCCTACAAAAGCCGATGCGTATTCAAAAACGCATTGATGCCCTAATACTACAAAAGCAATCCTTCGAAGAATTAGCTAATTCCATTCCTGGTGGTAACTATGATCAACCAGTAGTGCAAAAGACAAGAAGTCAGCAAGCTCCATTTATAAAATGGATTGATAAAATTATGGAAGTAGAAAAGAAGATAGATGAGTTAACCGCTGAATATGAAAAAGCCAAAGAAGAAGTTCTAGCGGCAATCTATGAGCTATCTAATCCTGATTATCAAAACATTCTTATAATGCGATACCTTAATGACTACTCTTGGCAAACCATCTGCACGAAGATGTATGTCTCACTAACCACAGCCAAAAGATGGCATTGGGGTGCGTTAAACAGCATCAAAATAAATGTTGGACCATAATGGACCGCTTTGGCCTATGGTGATTAGTTGAAATCAGCAAATAAATGCATTAGTGTAGAATTGGCGAAAGCTGTAAAGAACCTACGAGTAAAATCGTGGGTTTTATTTTTATTCACGCTAAAAGGAGATTTACCTATGGGTAGAAAATCATGCCTTGCGACGTGGAAGGATAGTGGAAAGTGGCCAGAGTACCGTGAGATCCTTATTCAATGCCTTTTATCAGGTGCTACCGATAAGGAAATTGCAAGTTGCCTAAAGATATCTCCGGACACGTACACAAGTTTCAAAAAGATACCAGAAATCAGACAACTGATTGAAGAGACTAAATTCAACGATAAAAAACATTTCTTAGACAATGTTAGAAAACTCGCTGATGGTGCCGAGCATAAAGTCACTAGAAAAACCATGAAGACCAAAGATGGCAAAGTGGTGGGTGAGCGTGTTGCCGGTGAAGTAGTAACGAAAATGCCGCCAAGCTTAGATGCTAACCGCTACTTACTAGCGATTCTTTATGGTGACGAATTTGCTATTGAATATCGAAAGTTAAAGATTTTGGAAAACAAAGTTAAAAACGAATTAGGAGGATGGGAAAATGCCAATGTCGAGTCAGAAGATAGTAATAAAGAAGATTGATGAACTTATCGCTTATGACAACAACCCAAGATTTAATGATGAAGCAGTTGATGCCGTAGCGAATTCAATCAAAGCCTTTGGCTTTAGAAATCCTATTCTCATTGATTCTCATAATGTAATTATCGCAGGTCATACACGTTTACTCGCATCTAAAAAATTAGGATTAAAAGAGGTCCCGTGTATTGTGGTTGACGACTTATCTGAAGATGAAGTTAAAGCTTTAAGACTTGCCGATAACAAAACAGCTGAAATTGCCAAATGGGATATGGGCAAGTTAGCCGTTGAAATCAAAAACATCGATATGGATCTTCTTCAATTTGGGTTTGAAGATTTGATGGATAAACTCCAAGACAAACCTAAAGATGATAATTTTGATGAAGATGAAGCTTTACCTGAAAACCCATATTCACTTAAAGGTGATATTTACGTCTTAGGAAAACATAGAGTTATGTGTGGTGATTCCACCGTAAAAGAAGACGTTGATGTTTTAATGGATGGTAAGTTAGCAGACTTAATTGAAACTGATCCACCTTATAATGTTGCCATAGGCAAAAAAGGACAACAATATAAGGAACGTGGTGGATATGACTGCGGTATGACTGATAGAACCATTCTTAATGATGACATGGATGATTCATCCTTCAGGGAATTCCTTGATAAGGTTATGGTGAACTTCTATAACAACGTCAAACCTGGTGGTTCGATTTATGTCTTCCATGCAGACACTGAAGGCTATAACTTCCGTGGAGCATTTAAAGAAGCAGGGTTTAAATTATCCGAATGTTTAATTTGGAAAAAGAACAACTTTGTTTTAGGAAGATGTCCATATCATTACATGCATGAACCAATTTTGTTTGGTTGGAAAGAAGGTGCGGCCCATTACTTTATAGAGGATAGAACTCAAACGACTATTCTTGAATATGATAGACCACAATCTTCTGAACTCCATCCAACGATGAAACCAATACCACTTGTTACTAAACTCATCGAAAACAGCAGCCGTAGAGGTGAACTTGTCTTAGATCTCTTTGGTGGTAGTGGTACTACATTAATTGCCTGTGAGCAAATTGGAAGAACTGCTTACTTGATGGAACTCGACACCAAGTATGTGGATGTAATCGTTAAAAGATACATCAGAACTGTTGGCACCTATGATGGGTGCTTTTTATTACGAAACGGTGAACAAATTCCGCTTTCCGACATTAAAGATTATCAAGTTCTCAGCGATGAGGACTTTTTAGATTAATGGTCTAATAAATCGGAAAAATCGTGCTTACCGCGCGTAAAGAAATTCGCATCAATTTAGCGTGTATGTCGTTGTCATATACTTTACCTCCTTTCTAGTGGGTGAGGTCATCTGCCTTTCTTTGACTTCATCCACGCTGGGAAGGAGAAACAATGTTAAAAGTCATTGAATTATTTTCTGGCATCGGTTCACAGGCACAGGCCTTAAAAAGAGCTGGTGTTGAGCATCAAGTTGTGGCAACAAGCGACATAGATATTTATGCCAACAAAACTTATCGATTCTTACATGGTTTTGTTCCAAACTTCGGTGACATCTCAAAGATAGATGAATTACCTAAAGCAGATTTATGGACATATTCGTTCCCATGCACCGATATCTCGATAAGTGGGCAAATGAAAGGATTCGATAAAGGTAGTGGAACTGGTTCTTCCCTGTTATGGGAAGTTCAAAGACTATTAGAAGTTTCTAAAGAAAAAGGTACTCTTCCAAGATTCCTTTTAATGGAAAATGTGAAGAATATCGTTTCAAAAAGATTCATGCCTTTATTCCAAGTGTGGGTAGATTTCTTATCTTCCCTCGGATACAAATCTTTTTATAAGGTTCTTAACGCCAAGGATTATGGAGTACCTCAGAATCGAGAACGTTGCTTTATGCTTTCGGTTCTTAATTACGAAGGTGACTTCAAATTCCCTGAAGAACAAGAACTACAAACATTCTTACAAGACCTCTTAGAGCCAAATGTGGCTGAGAGGTTTTTTCTTAGTGATAGATTCATCCGTTATGCCTGTGATATGGAAAACCGAAATGGATTCATTCGTGGGGTGAGATTTAGACCTCATGATGGCGAATCAAAAGTGGCTTATACAATCACAACTAATCCAGGAGGAAGGGCGACAGATAACTTTGTTATCCTTCCAGCTATAGGCGCGATTAGAGGTCGACCAGTAAACGGCAAAAACAAACAAAGACTGGAAATCAAGGATGAACCGATAACTAATACGATAACAACGGTTCAGAAAGACAATGTGATCTTAGTTCCCCAAGCCACTAAAGCTGGTTATGCCGCTGCAGAGATTGGGGATGGGATTTACACCAATCGAATGAAATGGAAAAGAGGGGTAGTTCAAAAGTCCATGATTCCAACATTAAAAACCACTTGTGGTGATGTTGGTGTAGTAGTGGAAAAAGATGAACTAATCAATATTAGACGATTAACTCCACGTGAGTGTTGGAGGCTTATGGGGTGGGATGACAAAAGAATTGATATCGCTTTCGCTAGTGGGTGTTCAGAAACCCAATATTATCGAATGGCAGGGAATGCAATTGTCGTCAATGTTTTAGAAGCAATTTTTAAAGAAATGAAGGAACAATTTCACATCTAAAAATTGTATCAATATAGTGTCTTATTAACTTGCTATACCTTTGGTATAGAGCGAATATATACATGACCAAAAGGAGGTCATGAAAATGCACTATATCGAAACAAAAAAGGGCCTTGAAACCCTACTCAAAAGGTACCAAGAAGCTGGGGTCACAGATGAAAAATACCCAGTGGATAGATGGATCACTTGCATTACCCAATGCATTGGAAGCCTAAATGGACCAGAGCCATTAGCAATGGATGAAATCGACTATGAAAACACACCTGATGAACTCAAACCTTTATGGAGGGGGCTCAAATAATGTACTTAGTTACTGAAGGCAAACGCAAAGAGAATCAATTGGGCTATGCACCTAAAACTCACGAATATGTTTATCTCCATCATGGTAAAGAAGTGTGGAGAGAAAAAGGCGACGAAACTTTGCTTAACTACTTTAATGAAGTGCGAGCAGGCATCCGCGTTTTTGAAGATAAGGACATCGAAACCAATCCAATTTGGAAAAGGTACAGTGCGTCCTGCTTTGAATTTGAAAGAAACGAGCGTGGCTGGTAATGATGGACAGATTAAGATTATTCCGTTGGATTGATGAATTCATGGAAGGCAATTTTGATGCCGATGATGTTAAAACTCAAATAAAGGCAGGTTGGTATGACTGGTTCTGCAAAGACTCAAGCTTAGCCAACAAGACCAAAAAGATGGGTAACATCATTAAACAAGTCAAACGTGGTGGAAAGGTTGATGTTGAAAACTGGTACGTCTGGTTTAAAAACAATTGTCCTTTAAATGGACCACTTTACGATGACTTCCGCTTTGCGGATATTGAAACTGGCAACGTGATGTTCACCATCCAAATAGACTGCTGTTGGAACAAGACCAGATATGCGGTTTATGGAAGAACTCCTGATGGCGAGGGCCACTGGGATGAACCGTTATTTGCGACAGACTCATCTAGAGAACTTGTTAAATGGCTTAATGAACCATGGGAGGTAGAACATGAACATTAAAGTTGGAGATAAAATTAAAATCATTTCTATGAAAGATGAACCACAATATGATGGCAAGAGTGGAGTGGTCGAAATGATTGATGATGATGGACAAATTCATGGAACTTGGGGTGGATGTGCTTTAATCCCTGAAATCGATAAATTTGAAATCATAGCTTAAAAAAATATTCAAAAATTAAGGCATTAAAAAGTGCCTTTTTTACTTGTAAAGGAGATAAATGACATGTTAGATGCAACGATTGAAACTTTATACATGTCATGTGTTTCCTTAGTTATATCTTGGATTATTGCAATGCCGATTGGTTCAATGGTCAGTGAGACTAGACCAGGAGGATTGTTTCCAAATAAGGTAGTTAACTTTATCCTTAACCGAATTATTGATGTGGGTAGGAGCATACCTTTTATTCTTCTTGTCGTTTTTATGTTTCCAGTGACAAGAGCATTAATTGGTACGGCAATCGGAACGACAGCGATGATAGTGCCTTTGACGGTATGTGCCATTCCTTTTGAAGCTAGATTGATTGAAGAAATCTTATCTGAGATTCCGGGTTACGTCATAGAAGCTGCTAAAATCGATGGAGCAAGTAATCTTAAGATTATCGTAAGAATTAAATGGGCATGTAAGTTGCCTTATTTAGTCAATGCGATAGGAATCACACTTATAAACATCATCGGTTATAGTGCGATGGCTGGTGTTGTCGGAGGTGGTGGTTTAGGAAACTATGCCATTGTTTATGGCTTCCAAAGATTTAATTGGAACATCATAGCACAAAGCGTGGTAATCATCGTGATCATCGTTTGCTTGATTCAAATAA
Organism: Bacilli bacterium; assembly: GCA_045111495.1. Lineage (GTDB taxonomy): Bacteria > Bacillota_I > Bacilli_A > RFN20 > CAG-826 > RUG14515. Next base: position 6,307 of record JBGUGI010000015.1, read on the forward strand.
TTAACAATTTGCTAGTTCGATTCTTATTATGGAGGTGCTTATGCATAAAACATTAAAGTTTCTCGTACTTGCCTGCTTGCCTTTGCTTGCGCTAGCAGGATGTAACAAAAATAGTAAAACAATTGTGGTGGGGGCAAGTTCAACTCCACATGCTTTAATTTTGGAGCAAACCAAAGGTTATATTGAAAAAGAAGGCTATAAGTTAGATATCAAAGTCTTCAACGATTATGTCCTTCCTAACTATGCCCTAGAAAATGGTGAGCTTGATGCTAACTACTTCCAACACAAACCTTATTTAAATGAATTTAATGCGAGCAATGGTACGCATCTCGTTCCAGTGTTAGATGTTCACTTTGAACCAATGGGCATTTATTCAGGAAATAAGAAAAGCTTAGATGCTTATACCGCAAATGATAAAGTTCTCGTTCCTAGTGATAAGAGCAACTACGATAGAGCGGTGGAATTACTTAAAGTAAATGGAATGAAAACCGCTAATTTAGTACAAGTTGAAGCACAAAATATTCCATTAATGTTAAGCGATTGTGCCTATGCAGTTATTAATGGCAACTACGCTTTATCTGCAGGAGTAGTGAATCGCTGCTTAATCACCGAAGAT
>JBGUGI010000016.1:0-2115 GCA_045111495.1 Bacilli bacterium
GCCTCTTCACCACACCCGCCAAATGCTTAATTATAATAATCTTTTTATACTGTCTTTGTCAAAGTGTTTTTACAAAACAAAAAGTCCCACGAGATCAGGGAGTAATCTACGTGAGACTTTCGCCGGATTAGAATTCGATAACTTTATCGCTTGTAATGACTGTGATAAGGTCAACAATCCACCAAATCCAGCCGAGCAAGACGGCGATAATAATCCAAACAACCATCATTGCCCAGTTCTTTTCATTGACCTTCTTAATGATACGATAGACCATCCATGTTAAGTCAAGATAGAAAATACAGAAGACAATTTTGAGGACTTTGGATAAGTTATCCATCCACTTGATGTAGCCCATTTTCTTCTCCTTTTGACATTATAATGTTTATTATGCAATGAGGAAGGCTTTATAGCCTAAGTAAGCCTCATAAACATCCACTTTTGAGACAATCTCCATAGGAGCGTGCATGTTGAGAACTGGAATACCAGCATCGATAACTCTCATATTATAGTTACCTAAGATGTAGGCGATTGTACCACCACCACCTTGGTCAACTTTACCAAGTTCAGCGTTTTGCCAGTTAATCTTAGCGTCATCCATCGTCTTTCTAATAAAGGCATAATATTCAGGCATAGCGTCGTTACTACCTGATTTACCACGGCTACCAGTATATTTGTTAAAGACCAAGCCTTCGCCTAAATAAGCAGCGTTCTTTGGATCGTTAACGGAAGCATATAAAGGATCGTAGCCCGCGCTGACGTCAGAAGAGAGCATTTCACTATTTTCCATCGCAAGTCTAGCGGCCCATAATGGGTGATCATTACCTGCAAGAGCAAGTAACTTAGCAATCGCGTTTTCAAAGAATAATGATTGAGCGCCTGTGGCACCGACAGAGCCGATTTCTTCTTTATCGACTAAAATACAGCAAGCAGTCTTTTTAACTTCCTTAGTGTCTAATAAGGCCATTAAAGAGGTATAAGCACAGCTTCTATCATCGTGACCATAGCCAGCGACCATACTTCTATCTAAACCATAGTCTCTAGCAGGACCAGCTGGAACGATTTCAATTTCCGCGGAGATGAAATCTTCTTCTTCAATGTTGTATTTTTCTTTTAACAAACGTAAGACATTAGCCTTAACTGGTTCTTTTTCTTCTTCATTTAATGGCATAGAGCCTAAGGTGATGTCTAAGCTTTCACCTTCAATAGCCTTCGCTAAGGTTTTAGCCATTTGGTCAGCGGATAAGTGGATTAATAAATCAGTAACACCAACGATTGGATCTTTTGGATCATCACCGATGTTAACATCAACCACTGAACCATCTTTCTTACAAACAACACCCACTAAAGCAAGTGGAATGGTTGTCCATTGATATTTTTTAATACCACCATAGTAGTGAGTATCACCTAAGGCAAAGCCTTTGGATTCATAAATTGGATTTTCCTTTAAATCCATACGTGGGGAGTCAATGTGGGCTCCTAAAATTCTTAAACCATTTTCAATTGGTTCTTTGCCAATGATGAATGCGGCAACGTTTTTCTTCTTATTGATGAAGTAGACACGGTCACCCGCTTTCACGTTTTTAACATCTTCAACATTCTTAAAGCCATTGGCTTTTAATAACTTTTCTGCTTCAATGACGGCAATTCTTTCACTTTTCGCGGTACTGATGAATTTCTTATATCCTTCAGCAAAGTCCATCACTGGTTTGTTATCTTTATACTTTAACCAAGCATTTTTACGATACATAACTTTGTTCCTTTCTAAATAATTTCACACTGCTTTAATTGTATAACATTTGTCTTAAATGTTAATCGATACGATTATTTATTTTTATTAATTAGTTCCTTAATAACTTTCGATAAGCCCTTTTTAGCGGTTTCTCTATAGCCTGCGTGCAAGTCTTTACCTGTAAGGTACATTGTTAATAATGATTCATCAAATGTCACCTTAGCGGTTTCAATTGGCATGATACCAACGATAGAAGCGGCATTGATGGCTTTAAGGGCAAATATGGCACATCTTTCAATGCATGGAATTTGGACATAGCCTTTTACTGGGTCACAAGTAAGACCTAATGAATGCTCTAACGCTACTTCTGCGGATTGGGCGATACG
>JBGUGI010000017.1:0-2896 GCA_045111495.1 Bacilli bacterium
TAACGCTCATAGAAACGCTGAAATCCACATCCACGACTTATCCATGCTCACAGGTTACTGTGCTGGTTGGTCATTAAAACAATCAATTCAAGAAGGTTTAGGCGGTGTTCCTGGTAAGATTACCTCTTCTCCAGCTAACCACTTAAGCACCCTTTGTAACCAAATGGTTAACTTCTTAGGCATTATGCAAAACGAATGGGCTGGCGCACAAGCCTTCTCATCCTTCGATACATATTTAGCGCCTTTCGTTAAAGTTGATCACTTAACATATAAAGAAGTTAAACAATGCATTCAATCTTTCATCTATGGTGTTAACACACCATCCCGTTGGGGTACACAAGCTCCATTCACCAACATCACATTAGACTGGGTTGTGCCAAACGATATGGCTGAGCTTAACTGTTTAGTGGGTGGCAAAGAAATGGACTTCAAGTACAAAGACTGTGTTGAAGAAATGGCAATGGTCAATAAAGCCTTTATCGAAATCATGATTGAAGGTGACGCGAATGGCCGTGGTTTCCAATACCCAATCCCAACCTATTCAATTACTCGTACATTTGACTGGAATGAAACAGAAAACAATAAACTCTTATTCGAAATGACAGCGAAATATGGTACACCATACTTCTCTAACTACATCAACTCCGATATGGAACCAAGTGATGTTAGAAGTATGTGCTGCCGTTTAAGACTCGACTTAAGAGAATTAAGAAAGAAATCTGGTGGTTTCTTCGGTTCTGGTGAATCCACAGGTTCTATTGGTGTTGTCACTATCAACATGCCAAGAATTGCTTACTTAGCCACAGACGCTGAAGACTTCTATAGAAGATTAGATCACATTATGGATATTAGTGCCCGTTCACTTAAAGTGAAACGTAACACCATTACCACATTAATGGAAGCAGGTTTATATCCATACACCAAACGTTATTTAGGTAACTTCAATAACCACTTCTCCACTATTGGTTTAGTCGGTATGAACGAAGCTTGCTTAAACGCTAGATGGTTAAGACAAGACTTAACAAATCCAGAAGCTATCCAATTCACCAAAGATGTTCTCAATCACATGAGAAGCAAATTATCTGACTACCAAGAATTATATGGTGACTTATATAACTTAGAAGCCACACCAGCAGAATCCACTGCTTATCGTTTAGCTAAACACGATAAGGCTTTATATCCAGATATCATTACTGCTTCTGAAAATGGTAGAACACCATACTACACCAACTCCTCACACTTGCCAGTTGGCTATACAGAAGATATCTACAAAGCTCTTGATATCCAAGATGGCTTACAAACTTTATACACCTCTGGTACAGTCTTCCACTGCTTCTTAGGTCAAAAGTTACCAAGCTGGAAATCTTGTATGAATCTTGTTAGAAAGATTGCAGAAAACTATCACATTCCATATTACACAATGTCTCCTACATACTCTGTATGTAAAGACCACGGTTACTTAACCGGTGAACAATATGTCTGTCCAAAATGTGGTAAGAGAACTGAAGTCTATTCCCGTATTACTGGTTACTATAGACCAGTCCAAAACTGGAATGATGGTAAGACAGAAGAATTCCAACACCGTAAAGTTTACGAACCTGCTAAATCTAAACTTACACATAAAGTCACTGACGTTTTAGGCAGTCAAGATGAATGCGAAGAAGAAAAGGTTGTCGCTAATGAAATCTTATTATTCGCCACAAAGACATGTCCAAACTGCAAGATGGCTAAGATGCTCTTAGACAAAGCTGGTATCAAATACAGTGTCGTTGATGCTGAAGAAAACGCTGATCAAACAAAAGCATTTGGCGTGAGAAAAGCTCCAACATTAATCGTTCCAAAAGGCGATGGCACAAACGATGTCTTTGAAAACGCTTCCAACATTAAAGGTTACATCGAAAGCTTAAACTAATATGGTAGATGTCATTATTGTTGGCGGTGGTCCCGCAGGGATGAGTGTGGCTCTGAATTTACTCAGAGCCGGTCGCTCAGTCCTCATCTTAGAAAAAGAAAACTTCGGTGGTCAAATCGCTAATTCTCCACGTGTCGAAAATATTCCAGGCACTAAAGAAATTTCAGGCTTAGATTTCGCTGGAAATCTCTTCGAACAAATCCTTGATTTAGGAGCTAAATTTGAACTCGAAGAAGTCCAAAGAATTCTCAAAGTAAATGACGATTTTGAAGTCACCACAAATTACCATACATATCAATCACACGCTGTTGTCTTAGCTAATGGCGTTAAACACCGCAAAATGGGTCTTCCTAACGAAGATGAATTCGTTGGTAAAGGTATCTCCTTCTGCGCGGTGTGTGATGGCGCATTCTATAAAGATAAAGATGTCTATTTAATTGGGGATGCTAATACCGCTCTTCAATATGCTCTTATGCTTGCGCAAACATGTTCTAATGTTTATATGTTTACTCTTTTTGATCGATTCTTTGCTGATCAAATTCTCATCGATCGCTTAAGACAAAAAGATAACATTCATATCACCCATAATATGAATCTTGTCGCTTATTTAGGACAAAATGAATTAGCGGGTCTCCGTTTTGAAAACACGATGGATCACTCCGTTCATGAATATCCAACAAATAACGTCTTCGTCGCTATTGGTCAAGTGCCACAAAACGATTTATTTAAATCCTTAGTGGAAACTGATGATCACGGTTTCATTGTTACTAACGACAAGATGGAAACATCTCTTCCTGGCTTGTTCGCCGTAGGCGACACAAGAAAAAAAGACGTCCGTCAAGTGGCTTCTGCGATTGGCGATGCCTCTATTGCTAGCGTCTTTATCGATAAGTATTTAATGCTTAATAACCGCGCAAAGTAACTTCAGGAATACCTTTCGCGAGATAATCTCTTAACATTTCGCCCTCTTCGAGACTCACTTCG
>JBGUGI010000018.1:0-9959 GCA_045111495.1 Bacilli bacterium
CGGCTAATCTTCCACCTGGTTTTAAATGTTTTAAGGCGGCAGTTAATGCCTTTTCTAAGACATTAAGTTCATCGTTGACACCGATTCTTAATGCTTGGAATACTTGTTTAGCGGGATGCCCCACTTTCTTGAGCTCTTTCATTGGCTTACTTCTTTTAATAATCTCCACTAACTCTAAGGTAGTTTCGATTGGTTTAGCCTCACGAGCTTTGATGATGTTTTTAGCGATGGAGTATGAGTATTTCTCTTCTCCGTATATTTGAAAGATTTTTGTTAAATCTTCTAAAGCATAATTATTGATGATTTGATAAGCGGTGAGATCTTGTCTTTGATCCATGCGCATATCTAATCGTGCGTCTTCTTTATAAGAGAATCCTCTTTCTCCTTTATCAAATTGTGGAGAAGAGACACCAAGATCCATTAAGATACCATCAACTTCTTTAATACCTAGATTAGCGAGAATTGTTTCTAATTCTGAGAAATTAGCTCTCACCATTTCAAACTTGTTTGAAATTTTACTAAGTCTGGCGGTGGAAGCGACGATAGCTTCCTCGTCTTGGTCAACACAGATGAGACGACCGTCTTTTAAGCGAGCCAATATTTCACTACTATGGCCACCTCTTCCGACAGTGAGGTCGACGTATGTGCCAGATGGGTTGATGTTTAGTCCTTGGATAGTTTCGTTTAGAAGGACGGGGATATGTTCAGCCATACCCTATTCCTTCTTAGCATCGATGTTTTCAGCAATGCTTTCGAATTCGTCTCTAATACCGTTTTCGTATTCTTCGTATTTAGCTTTATCCCATACTTCGATGTGATCACCTATACCGAGAACGAGAACTTCTTTAGAGATGTTGTATTTGGTAAGTAGAGCGGTTGGAATTTGGACTCTGCCTAATTTATCGACTTCCATTTCGTAAGTTGAAGCGAATTGGAGACGTAAATAGTCACGAACCTTCGATTGGTTGAATGAGAGTCTAGAGAATTCTTCGACAAGTTTTTGGTATCTTTCTTCGTTGTATAAAGAGAGAGATCCTTCAAATCCCTTCATAATGTAGACCTTATAGCCTAATTCCTCACGCATTTTGCGAGGTATCATTAAACGGCCTTTTTCGTCAAGATTATGAGCAAAACTTCCGAAATACATTATTTCCCACTTTCTCCCACTGTATTACCACTGGTACCTATATTATTCCACGGCAAATAAACAATTGCAATACATATTTAAAGAAATATTAAGATAAAGAAAAATCCCATTTCGTGGATGGGATTTATACTTTAACTTCTTTAGAAGTTATATTATTTGTCTTCGTCGAATTCAATGGAATCTAAGATATCAAATGCACTATTTTTCTTGGTGCTTTTTTCTTTGAGCAGTTCTTCTTCACTCAAGACGCGATAACCATTACCACTTTTTGGTAGTTCAGCACCTTTTTTGACGATGTTGTGTGGTACTTCGGCAAGTATTAAAGCCAGAATATATGGATCTAAATCGATTTCCACTCCTGGTTCATAATAGCAATCTTCACTTTCGCCTTCTTTATCATCGCTGAAATAGAAGGAATCATGGAACTTCACATCCATTGGTACATCATCAAGTGTATATGAGCAAGAAGCTATCACACTAGCGCTACCATTAATTCTAACTTGGAGCACATCACCAAATTCAGTGGCCACAACTTTGACTTTGCATGCATCAATTCTTTTGACGTGGTTTTCATCAAATGGGTAGCTTGAAAAGTCGACTTCCTCTTCGAAAGTTTCGGCTTTGTTTTCCGGTAATATCGCTCTATTTAATTTCATTAACCACGAATCTCCGCTTTGAAGTTACGAGATAATTCGAACTTAATCTTTTCTTCCGCATCGTTAACTTCTTTTTCAGTTAATGTGCCTTCATCTTTACGATAAGTGACAGAAATTGCCATAGACTTCTTACCTTCAGCAATGCCTGTACCTTGGTAGATATCGAAGACTTCACAGCCGACAACATAAGAGCCACCGACTTTCTTAACGGCTTTCACTAAATCACCAGCAGCAATATTAGCGTCTAAAACAAAGGCTAAGTCTCTAGAAACACTTGGGAATCTGGAGATTTGTGTCATCTTTGTCTCACTCACTTTGGCTTCGAGTAAAGCTTCAAGATTCATTTCTAAAACCACAGCGGCTGTTTTACCTAAATCGAATTTTTCGATTTGGTTTGGATGGAGTTCGCCTAAAACACCAATCTTTTTGTTTTGGAAAATGATAGAAGCGGCTTTACCTGGATGGAGCTCATCACCTTCATCCACAAATCTATCAAATCTATAACGTGTTGGCTCAATACCTAAGACAGTGAAGATACCTTCCACTAGGCCTTTCATATGGAAGAAGTTATAGTTTTCTTTTCTTAAAAGACCTTGTCTAATATCTTGACCCACTAATACGATAGCGAGGTGTTCGCTTCTAGAAGATTTGCTAATCATATTCGAAGTTTCAAATAAAGCGAGGTTTTTATTTTGTCTAGCGACGTTATAGCTAGCCGCGCTTAATAAGGAACCTAAGATATGGGTTCTAAATACTTCTCTTTCATCGGTTAATGGATTTAAGATGACGTAATGTTCTTCTTTATTTAATAAAGAGAATTCATCTTTTCTCTTCTTAGAAACAAGAGAATAAGTGACGCATTCATCTAAACCTTGGGCTAATAAGAAATTGGTAATATTTCTCATGCGTTTTTGTCTAAGAGTTAAGGCACCGACTATGACATCTAAGCATGGTAAGATGCTCTTCACATTATCCATACCTAATAAACGAATGACTTCTTCGCTTAAGTCAGCGTCACAAGTGACGTCTAAACGATACCTAGGAACAGTGACTAAGAATTCGTTATCGTTAGCAAATTCTAAAGTAAAGTTAAGTCTTTCTAAGACGTTAACGATTTGTTCTTTAGAGAATTCTGTACCTAAACGATCGTTAATCTTCTTAATAGAAGTTTTGATTCTTTCATCGTTTGGTTTTTCGTTTAAATAATTAACGGCGTTACTATTTTCTTTAGCATCGCATAATTCATTAATTAACTCGGCGGCATAGTCTAAGACAAAAGCACTTTGGAAGTGATTTGTGCCTTTGACGAATCTTTGTGAAGATTCGCTTACTAAACCTAAACGGTTAGATGTATGACGGATAGAAGCCCCATCAAATGAAGCGGCTTCGATATAAATGTTCTTAGTGTTTTCATCAACTGCACACGCTAAGGAGCCCATCACACCGCCTAAGCACATTGGTTTATTATCGGAACAAATGACGATATCGCCTTTGATGATTTTATAGGTCTTTTCATCAAGAGCGACGAAATCGCCTTCATAGTCATCTTGCGCATATAATTCTGCTTTTGGAAGTTTGTCCGCATCATACATGTGTAATGGTTGACCAGTCATGAGCATGACATAGTTACCAATATCAACGATATTGTTGATGCTACGAACACCCATCGCCATAAGGTATTGACTCATCCAGGATGGGGATGGTTTGGTAACAATATTTCTAATTTCTTTACCAGCGAATTGTGTACATCTATTGGTCTTAGATCCCACTACTAATTTGGTTTTGAAATCTTCTTTAGCTTTAACAGTTGGTAAAGTGACTTTTCTTTCAAATAATGCACCGAGTTCACGAGCAACATTGAAAACACTTAATAAGTCTGGACGATTAGCTAAAACGTTTAAGTTTAAGACGACATCATCTAAACCTAAATAGCCTAAGACATTTTCTTCACCAACTGGAGCATCGGCTGGTAATTCTTCGATACCCGCTTTTTGGTAATCACTTAAATATTTAGCGTCGACACCAAGTTCTAAAAGCGAGCAACACATACCATGGCTTGCTTCACCACGGATGACACCATCCTTGATTTCGATTTCTGGGAGCTTAGCACCCACACGCGCAACAATAACTTTTAATCCCGCACGTGCGTTAGGGGCGCCACACACAATTTGTGTCACGCCATATTTTTCACCAAGGTTAACTTGTAAAACATGGAGATGGTCACTATTTGGGTGAGCAACACATTCTTTGACTTCACCAATGACGAGATTTGTACCACTGGCTAAGCGTCTAATCTCTTCAACTTCGACACCGGCGAATGTTAATTTCTTAGCAATTTCTTCTGGTGATAAGCCTTCTAAAGAGACATATTGATTAACGTTTTTTAAACTGACTAACATCTTTATTGACCTCCCACCATTAGCTCATTTTCTTGAATTGCTTCAAGAATCTGACATCGTTTTGATAGATTTTACGAATATCATCAATGCCATATCTTAATACAGCCACACGTTCGATACCAACGCCAAAGGCGAAACCACTATATTGTTCTGGATCATAGCCATTCATCTTAAGGACGTTAGGATGGACCATACCAGCACCTAAGATTTCAATATAGCCTGTACCTTTACACATATTGCAGCCTTTACCACCACAGTTAGCGCAGGTGATATCGACTTCCACGCTTGGTTCAGTGAATGGGAAGTAAGAACTTCTCAATCTAATTTCACGTTTTTCACCAAACATCTTTTTAGCGAATAATTCTAAGGTCGCTTTTAAGTGACCAATATTAATACCCTTATCAATAACTAAACCTTCGATTTGGGCGAATTGATGTGAGTGAGTGGCATCATCATCGTCTCTACGATAGGTTTTACCTGGGCAGATAATTCTAATTGGCGCACCTTTTTTAGCTTCCATAGTTCTAGCTTGAACTGGGGAAGTATGAGTTCTTAATAACTCATTATCATTAATATAGAAAGTGTCTTGCATATCTCTAGCTGGGTGATCTTTAGGGATATTTAAGAGTTCAAAGTTATATAAATCTTGTTCAATCTCTGGACCATCAGCAACTTCAAAACCCATGCCTAAGAAAATATCAATCATTTCATCACGAATGACATAGAATGGGTTTCTACCACCGGCTTCATAATTAACACCTGGTAAAGAGATATCGATTTGTTCTTTTTCTAATTTTTCTTTTAATTCCTTATTTTTCAAATAAGTCATCTTTTCTTCAATCGCGGAAGTAATCGCCACACGCACTTCAGTAAGGGCGGCACCAAAAGATTTTCTTTCTTCTGGTGGTAATTGACCGATTTGTGAAGTTAATGAAGAAAGTTCGCTCTTCTTTGATAAGTAGGTATTACGCACAGCATTTAAAGAATCAACACTGCTTGCTTCTTCTACTTCCTTAAGAGCGGCGTTCTTTAGATTTAATATTTTTTCATTTTCCATAAAGAGCCTCACTTACAAAATCGTTATTGATTATAGCACAAAAAACCATATTACATATTGTAATTTGTAATATTGTTTTGTTTTTTCTATTAGAAACATTCTTAGCGCTTTGTTTTTATGCGCAAATCGCCATTACAAAAGTCCATTCTATGACCTATTCATCAATAAAATGTTGAATTTGAGCAAATAATTTTTCGTCTTGTTCTGTTAATCGGTCAATGGAAACATCCTTAAAATAGGCTATTCTTTCTTCGTCATTGCTAATCTTTTTATCGTTTAGTTGACGAGTGAACGCTCCAAAAACTTCATTCATATAATTAATCGCGGATTCGGTATAGTTTGGATTATGTTTACGGTTATTGAACTTAATAGTTTGAATATGAGGATTATGTGTTTCTTCTGCGACTTTAAGGGAAGTCTCATAAGGCACCATTGGATCATCAGTGGATTGGATAAACAAGATGTTATCTTCAGTGCTACCTAAAAATTTAGGTAAATCAATCTTATCGTATTCTTTTTCCACTTTTCTTTCGTATTTTAAAACAAAGTGAGTAATAAACTTACTTTTAGAAGCGTTAAAAATCATTGGTCTAATGGTTACAATTGGAGACATGACTACTACTTTGGTGATTTCTTTTCTTAATGACGCCACTTTTAAAGCAGTGAATCCCCCTAAGGAATGACCAATGAGGATGATTTGTTTATCAAGATTTAATAAGTTAAGTAAATCAACTACGTCTCTTGTTGGAGCGTTAAGCGAACCAAGATAAGGTCCTTTAGATTCTCCACATCCTCTGTAATCAAGAGTTAATACTTTATAGCCAAGCTTTGCTAATGTATCAATCTCTCTAAAATAAGTAGCATGACCTGGTCCTAAACCAGGTAAAAAGAGAATAACTTTATCTTCCTTATAATTATCGTAATAATAAAAGAAATAATGAATTTCAATTCCTTTGGAATTGTTAAAAGTATAGGCTTCTTGCTTTAAGCCTTTAAAATCAGTATAAACATAGTAAGGCACACCTACTTCTTTATCATAACGACAAACAAATTTTTCGATGTAAACCTTAGAAACAATACCCATAGTTATTTTCCAATTTTATTAGCAATCTTTTGCAGTTCAGCACCTTCAAATTTCTCAACAAGGTAGCCACATTTAGTACAGACATAGCGGTTAGCAGTAGAGAATGAACCACCGGCTTGAATGATGGTATAGACATTTCTATTGCCAGTCATCATTGGATTAGGAACATAGTAGAATTCTTCGTTCCCACATAGTGGGCATTTCATTTTAACAACCATATTATTACCTCTATTTATAGTGATTCATTAAAATGCCCGCGGCAATTGCGGCGTTTAAAGAATCGATTTTATCACTCATTTCAATTTTTACTTTTTGACTAGCTTTAGCGATGATCTCTTCAGATACACCATGTGATTCATTACCGATTACTAAGACAAAGTCTTTTAATGGTTTAGCCTCTTTTAAAGGAACAGTGTCATCATCAAGCACACTAACGATAATTGGTTTGTCATAATTGGCAATATCGTCATATAAACAATCAATTAAGAAGATGCTTCCTTTAGAAGCAGCGATGACTTTTTCATTATATAAATCACATGTCTCTTCGCTCATGATAATAGCGTCATAATTAAAAGCCACAGCGGTTCTAATCATTGTGCCTAAATTACCTGGATCATTGATGTGGTCTAAATAAAGAATTTTATGATAATCTTTCTTCTCTTTTTGGGGTTTTAGAGCTTCGCAGATAAAGACAACACCTTCAGGGTTTGTAGAGGCCGCTAATTTGGCAATTATTTCATCGTTTACTTTGTAAGTTTCAATATCTTGACCAAGTTTAGGTAAACCAATACTTGTAAAGATAGTCTTAACACTACCATACTTTAAGGCCATGTCTAAGTTCTTAATTCCTTCCATTAAGAAAAGACCTTTTTCTTGTCTAGTTTTCTTCATTTTTAAACTAGCAGCGTCTTTAATCTTTTGATTGTTCTTAGAAGTGATTTCGAGCATTATTTGAAAACCGCCTTTATTAGTTTCTTTCTAAAGATATCATAGTTAGGACAATATTTATATAACAAGCGATAAAATTTATCGCTATGATCGTAAACAAAACAGTGCGTTAATTCATGGATGACCACTGAATCAATGATTTCTGGTGAATAGTACAAAAGAGACATTGCATAATTAATGGTTTTCTTTGCCCTATTATTAGTGCCATATCTTGAACGCATCTCTCTGACTTTCACTTGATAAATAGGAGCGTTCATTTCATTAGCCCATTTAATCGTTTGATTAGTGACATAGTTTAAAAAGAATTTTCTTAACTTCTTATGCAGTTGTTCTTTGTTCTCAAATGTTATTGTTTCTTCTTGTATAGTCAAAGTGCCAGGGAAAAATAAAAGATTTTTTTCACCAAATAAATAGATATAATCTTCGCCTTCACCTTGTTCTTTAGCGTTTCTTTTGATGAGTTTAGGGGCAAACTTATCTAACCCACTTTTGATTAAACTCATTGGTGTTAATCTATGACAGCTAATAGCGAAAGCTCCATCCTTATAACGGTAATGGATATTTCTGATTCTTTTATAAGTGATATTAACGGTGTATTCTTGGCCGTTAAGTAAATAAATAAACGATTTATTCATGTCTCTATTGTAAAGCAAAACATAGATATTGCTAAGCATTTATGCTTTAATAACTAAGTATGGAAAAGATTTTAATCTCAGCTTGCCTTGTCGGTGATAACGTCAAATATAACGGTGGTAATAATCTCACCCCTAAACTTGATGCTTTACTCGAGAAATATGAACTCATTCCTTTTTGTCCTGAAGTAGAAGGTGGATTATCTATCCCTCGTTCACCCGCGGAAAGAGTTGGTGAAAGAGTGATCAACCAAGACGGAGAAGATGTCACTGATAATTATTTAAAAGGCGCTGAATTAGCGTTTAATATTTGTCTATTTTTGAAAATTAAGAAGGTCATTCTCAAAGAGAAATCCCCATCATGTGGTAGTAAAATCATCTATGATGGTACATTCTCACATAAAGAGATCAAAGGTATGGGCGTGACCGCTGAATATTTAAAAGAAAAAGGAATCGAAGTTTATTCCGAAGAAGATATCGATTCCTTGTTATAAGCACTGGTGACAGTGTTTTTTATTTGTACATGTCGTGATCGAATGTCACCTCGACATCCTTATCCGCTTGATAATAAGAAATTCTTTCAAATGGCTCTATCACTTCAATATTCTTTTGTGGTGCAGTGTATGGATTCATAACAATGAGTTCACCTGTATTACTTAAGAATGTATTAAGTATGGTTTTACCAACCATTTTTGTGACATTTTCTTCACTCATTTCCACTGGTTTAAATGCCGCTACAACTTCTTTTACTGCGTGAGCTTTTTCTGAATAGTAATAATGACGCATATTGGTGTAAACACCAATTGTTTCCACTAAAAGGATTTCTTTTTCATCATCTTTACTGACATGGATAATGCCTTTATTTGGTAGAGTTGGTCTTTCATCACCGGCATAAGGGAATGCTAAATAACAGTGATAATAGCCATCACTATCTGGAACAGTATTACTTACTCTTTCAATTCTCACAGTGGACTTAAATTCAGCCACTAATTGATAGCCCTGAGAAGATAAAAATGTATAAGGTGGAACATTTGTCCATTGATGGTATGCGTAATCATCTGCTGCTATCTCGGTTTCAGTAAAAACAGCATCTGGAATAGAAGAATAGCTAGTGCTATCAGATGAGGTAGTGACATCATTATTGTTGCACGCCATAATGCCACACATTAAAGCGGCTAAAAGTGTAATTTTGTTAAGGATTTTCATATCGGGTCCTCCCATCTATTAGACAATTAAAAGTACGATGACTGCTAAAAAAGAAAAAGCCTGATGAGGCCCTTTCTAATAATTGGTGTCTTGGCGGTGATAGTTTTCGCCAAGCTTTTTATAATAAGCCTTTTCAATTGTGGTCCATCTAACTTTGAGAATTGGCACAATATTTATGAAGGCTTGGAACGCTTTGATGTAACTCTTTTCATCTTGTTTCTTTAAGAAGATTGCCGCTAAACGGTAAACTTCTAAGATTTGCTCTGTGAGATCATCACTATGTCTAGTGTAGTTATATTGTTTTTTGTTGGCTTTAATATCAATACCTAACGAGAGGAAGAAATGTAAGCCATCAACATATTCGTCTAAGACGATATCTTGCGCTTCGCTTGGTTTATTGGACCAATATTTGAAACATCTAGTCGCATTAGCGAATTCCCCAAACTCAACGAGTAAAGCAAGAATTCTTCTACTTCTTGTCGTAGCGTATGTGATGTGATGATTATCCGCGATTCTCGCGTCTAATTCCGCTTGTTTTTGATATAAATTTGTTAAATCCACTGCCATAATTATTTAACCTTCTCTAAGTGCCAAATCTCTTCAGCGTAACTCTTAATTGTTCTATCACTTGTAAAGAAGCTAGAGTTAGCGATGTTCATTAAGCACATCTTGTTCCAAAGCGCTTTATTTTGATAGAGCTCTTGAATCTTTTCTTGAGCTTTTAAATAAGATTCAAAGTCAGCAAGGATGAAATATTCATCGCGCTTATTCATGATTTCATCAAAGATGATGGTGAATTTATCATGACGGAAGCCAGACCATGGACCATT
>JBGUGI010000019.1:0-4681 GCA_045111495.1 Bacilli bacterium
GAGTTTGCCTGCGATTAGAACTTCATCACCAACAGCAATGTCTGTACCTTTGAGGCCTTCGGCAACACCGGCTCTATAGGCTTGAATGTATTCACCACCAAGCCACATGTTGAAGGTAATATTATTAAAGCTTGAGCTCCATGCAGTTGTAATTTCGGAAACTTGACCTTTAACGTAGTAAGTGATATCGCCTTTTGTGTCGGCGGTATTTGGACCAAGAGCTAAGCAAGCTGCAATAGCGCCAGTAACATTTAATGGGTTATCTTGGGTTGTTCCTGGATCGGTTAATTTTTCGACTGTGACAGCACATGTAGCTTTAATGTTGTCACTAACTTTAGCGGTAATTGTAGCATTACCTTCAGCAACAGCGGTAACTTTACCAGTTTGATCGACTGTTGCTACTTTGTCGTTAGATGTTTCCCAAGCAATGACACTTGTGGCGTTTGCAGGTGTTAAAGTAGCTGTTAAGGCTTTTGTTTGTTCTACCTTAAGAGTTAATGTTTCTGGAGAGACAGCGATTGCTGTAGCAGCAACTTCAGCGTTTTCAACGTAAGAGATAACGACTTTTGAAATGTGGATTTGATCAGAAACGGAAGCGTTAGAAACGTTCTTTAATGAGAATTGAGCATTATTGATTTCGTATGAGCCTTCAGCACCTGTAACAACAGTATCACCGGCTTTGACTTCGAGTTTGTCTAATCCAGCCACTGTGGTGGATGCTAATGTGATATCAATCTTCTTAATGGTAACACGTCTACTGGAGACTGTAACTTTTGTACCTAATGTCTTATCAGCTTCGTTTTTGTAACCATTGTAAAGTCTGATATTGCCTGCAGCGTTAAGACCAGCATAGAGGCCAGTTGGATTATCACTTTCAACATTGAAGACTGTAGCGTCTAAACCGACAGCAGCAGCATTATTACCTTCGGTCATATTGGTGCTGGTTTCTGGTTTGGTTTCCATTGTAACTGTCTTCATATCGACACCGACTTCAGAAATGTTAGCAACGACTGCCATATTACCTTTGACGTATGTCTTATATGAACCATCCGCTTGAGGAGCAAGGGCATCGCCGTTAACTGTTACGTTATCGACTTTGTAGCCATTTTCTGGTGTAACTGAGAATTGGATTTCAGCGTTGTTCTTTGCAGATTTTGGAGCATCAGCATTGAACGCACCATGAGTAGCACTGTATGTAATTGTGGATGTACCACGTGTAACGGTATCGATTTCTGGATAAATTTTGTCAGTACCAACAGTAACGTTAGAAATTTCGATTGTGCCGTTATAGTTCATTAAATAACCATGTAAAACAACTTCGTCATTTTGATATGGGATCTTTGTTGCATCGTGGTTAGCGGAATAGACCCATAAATCTTTTTCATCGGTTAAAGCATCTTTTAAATAGATACCTGATGAGTAGCCTTTTTCAGCATTATATGTTGGGGCTTTGGTAACGATACCTTTAACATAAACAGGTTCGGCTGTTTTGTCGTTTGCTTCTTTGCATTCTTGAGCTGCAATAGCGAGAATTTCTGCAACGGTCTTTGGTTTGTTGACAGAACCGTATTTGCCACCTTCTTCAGTAACGGTAACAGCACATGTGGCTGTAACAGTTGGATTAGAAACTGACTTTGCAGTAATTGTGGCTGTACCGACTTTAACGGCGGTAACTTTGCCTAATGATGAGACTGTAGCGACTTTGGCATCGCTTGTTTCCCAGGTCACTTTTGTGTTAGAAGCGTTTTCTGGGGTAACAGTAACAGATAATGTTTCGCTCTTTCCTGCTTCGAGTGAAAGGGTAGCTTTGTTAATAGCTAAAGCAGTAACTGCGACTTCTGTTTGGCCGCCTTGGCTGGTTGGATTACTTGTCTCAGAAGTTGTTGGGTTAGCGGATTGGCTACCACTTTGACTTTGAGATGTGCTTGCAGGTTTGTTACAAGCAGCAAGTAAAAGAGCTAAGGATGAGACCAAGACAAATATCTTTTTGCTTTTCATTATATTTCTCCTTTTTTAGCTTTCGCGCTTACATTATATAAATAATATATGTATTTTGTAATCACTTTTTTTATAAAAAGTAATAGTGAAAAATTGCGACAAATTGTTTGTAGTTTAAATCACTTATTTTGCTTTGAAAAAACTATAGAAAGCTGAGTCAATAATTCGGACGTTTTTCTCCTCATTAATTGAAGCTTCACTACCATCGATTTTATAGTAGTTTTTATTTCTTCCAGCACCCACGACATTCGCATCATTTACACCTTCGACAGTAATTGTTAAATCACCATTAATCGCGTTCCAATAAATATTGTCTGTGCGGTTTGTCATTCTCTTTAAAGACGATTTACTTGGATGATTTTGGGCGTTATCTGCGGTGCCTAAAGTGACTTGATTTGGGATACAAACACCATCCACCATTGCCGCGGAAACAAACATTAATTCTGGGTGTGCCCAGTCTAAAAATGCAGACCCCATCGAAGATGATGAACCATGATGTGTCGCTTTAAGCATCACTCTTTCTTTACCTTTAAAGAGTTTATCGTGATTGCTAGCGATGCTCATTTCACCAAACGCGGAATCGATATCCCCGCATAAGATGATATTCCAATTTTTGTACTGCACATAGCAAGATACAGATGTTGTGTTTGGGTTATCAGTTGGAACTTTGCTATTTGGGAATGTTTCTTCTTTCGCAACATAATAGTCGTTTTTAAGCCATTTGAGATAGCAATCGTCTTCTTTGCTAATATTTACCGTTGGAATGCTCTTAAGAGCCTCTAAAACGGAATAATAAGTTGTTCCACCTTTAACACGGTTATCTCTCCATGTGGTATAAGCACTGACATAGGAAGAATTTTCAATTGTGCCAGTTTCAGTTGTTGAATAGGTATATCCATAGTCCACGATCATATTGACGCTTAAATCATCAAGAGCACCACTGATGATGCCACCGAAGTGGTCACCATGTGGGTGAGTGACAATTAATAAATCAATCGTCTTATCTTTGATTTTATTATTTAAAACTTCTTTAACATGACTTGCGTCTTTAGGGGCGCCACTATCAATGACTAAATCATAATCACCATATTGAATGAGTGTGCATTCTCCATAGTAGTCGCACATTTCAATAGATGTGAGGGTTAAATCATTTCCGGGAGCGTATTCCTTATTTTTATTACCCGCACACGAAGAAAAAGACATGATGATAGGGACTAATAAGAGGTATGTGATTCTATTTTTCATAAATATAATAAAAAGGGTCGAAAATTATCGACCCTTAATCCTTTCGCTTATTAAGCAGCAACAACAAATGAATTGAGACCGAACACTGGGATGATTTCAAAATCATTATCAGTGCTACTATAAGTTAAGACGCCCTTAATAGTGACGGTCTTATCACCGTTATCTTCACAGAATTTCTTAATGGCTTCCATCATTGTTTCACCTAAGTGATAACTGCAGTATAACTTGACGTTATTGTTGCCACTTGTGAACACTAATGTGGAGTGTGATTTTGGTGCGAATTTATCTAAGCCAGAAGAATATTTGCAGTTATTCATCGTGACTAAAGAAGATTGATTTGGCCATAAGGAGTTATCACTACCAATGTTTTTACCACTGATATCAACATATTTTGGTTCAGCAATCTTATAAGCTGCACCATCGATGTTTTCCATTAATGTTGGTTTCATTTCGATGATACCATACATGGATAATGGTCCAACAACGAAGACACAGTCACCGACTTTTAACTTATTTTCTGTCCATAAGTTGGAAAGTTGACCAGCATATAATTGTAAGGAGTATTCACCATCAGAGATGAAGACACCAGAATAGAGATGATCTGGTTGTTCATATGTCGCGGTAATATAACCACGTGTACCGATTTGAACGGCTTTACCTTCAGCGTCAGCACCAAGGCTACCTAACTTATTACCATTAGCGACGAATTCATCGTTGATTTCTTTTAATGTCTTTTCCACGACTTCTGTCTTAAGAACACTAAATTTCCAACTCATTTCAGTTTTGCCTTTGACTTTCTTGCCATCGACATAGGAAATTGTGGCCTTGATAGAAGCTTCGTAATCTTCTTTACCATAGACTGGCGAGATTTTATATCTTGTTTCATCCATCGCGTAAGAGGACTTAACCCATTTATCTGCTGGGAGACATTCATAGTCAACGGTAAAATCTTTTTCGTCATATTTGAAGTTAGCAAGACCTAAAACAGAGTTATAGTCTTCTAATTCACGGACGTGCTCTTCAGAAGCAAAGATTTCTTTGCCAGTGCTAGAGTTTAATAAGATTGGCATCATATCGGCGACTTTAGCAACATAATCACCATATTGGTTATTGTTACAACCAGTGAGCGCTCCTGCCATCATGAATGGAATAAGAAGTGTAAGTAAATTCTTTTTCATAAAGGTTTCCTTTCCTTATTTATTAACTTTATAGATGTAGTTATATGAGGCATAGTTATTTGGTAATAAGATTTGGAATTTACCAAAGTAAAGAGCCATGTAGCCGGTCACATGCCATGTGGTACCAACTGGAGAGTTAGCACTTGTTAAGTCATTAGCATTGGATGTACCAAATGTCGCGGCTTCGACAAATGGATATAAAGAATTATCAATTCTTAAATTGGTGAAAAGTTTTGCACCATCTTTGCCGTTGATTGTGG
>JBGUGI010000020.1:0-7893 GCA_045111495.1 Bacilli bacterium
TTATCTTTAATACCAAGAACGTTTTGGACATAAAGAATGAAATATGGCATAAAGACTTGTAAGCCAATATTGAAAACCATGAAAGCGATTAATGTGATATATAAAACTGGATTAGCTTTAATGACGCTTGGTCTAAAGCCATGAATAATGTTCTTAAAATAAGATTCTTCTTTATTTGGAGTAACAACATCCTTAGGCGCTAGGAAGATAGAAATAATACCAATAGCTAACGTAATACCACCAAAGATATAGAAGAATAAGTCCCAACGTTTAGTAACTCCTTCTCCCACATCAACAAATATACCCGCTACAACAATAACGGCAATAAGGGCTAACAAAGGAAGAACTGATAAAACGCTTTCCACTTTACTACGATTATTTTCAGTAGTGTTGTCAGTGACCAAAGCATTGAATGCAGCATCATTCGCGGTACTGCCAAAGAACGTCATCACGCAGTCCATTATGACAATTAAAGTACCGGCTAAAAAGGCGTTATGTGCCACTAATGTAATAGAAGAATGAGGATCTAAGAAAGCGAAGGCAATAATTGATATGCCCCATAAGATATAACCAGTGGATATTAATAGTTTTCTTTTTCCCAATCTATCGCTCACCGCGCCCATTAATAAAGTGGTAATAGTAGCGGCAGCAGCACTACAAGCGGTCATGACTGGGATAAAGCCATATTCACTAGTGCAGTCAAAGACATAAACATTAAAATAATTGTTCTCAATTGCCCAAGCTAATTGACCAACAAAACCGGCTAAAATAAACATTAGCCATCTTCTTAGACCTATCCTATTATTCATACCCGTCTCCTTTATTTTAGTTCAGAAGGAATACTATTACGTATGTTCACGAGGTGCACATTATGCTCCCCGTATTTAGCTTTACTTTCTTTTAAAACATTATCTAATTCAGTTAATGGCACTAGGGCAATGACTGAACCCGCAAAACCGCCACCGTTAATCTTAACGCCAGCTTTATTATTAGAGGCTTTCATGATTAATTCACAAGCCTCAAGTGGTGAACCTTGCACCTCATTAACGTACATATTGTGTAATAGATCAGTGGATGATTTTCTCGATTCGTTGATTAATCTCACTAATGTATCTAAATCATTATTTTCAATCGCATCAAAGGCTTCTTTAACACGTCTATTTTCGCCATAGAAATGTAACGCTCTTTCATAAGCGAGTTCTCCGCACTTATCAATCACGTCTTGCTTATTTTTGATAACTTCAGTCTCTTCAACTTCTCTTAAATATTCTTTTCCGAAGCAGTGGGCGACTTGATACATATCATCTGGGATAGCTTTATATAAATGGTCAAGTCCAGCGTGGCTACCACCAGAATTAACAATTACAAAGCAGTAGTTTTCTAAGACCGCTTTTAATGGTTTGACTTTTGGATTAACGATATCTTCAAAATCAATATAAACAAGCCCACCATAAGCCACACCAATTTGGTCTAATAAGCCACACATCTTGCCGTAATATTCTCTTTCAGCAAATTGGCCTGCTTTACAAAGAGTCATAAGTGGTATTTGTTCGTTGTTAAATAACTTATTAAATGTTTGAGCGAATAGTAATTCAAAAGTCGCGCTACTAGAAACACCCGCGCCACCAGGAATCTCACTCTTAATATAAATATCAAAGCCACCAATCTTATATTCTTTAGCTAAATAGGCTGCTACCCCTCTCACTAAAGCACCTGGTTGGCCTTTTTCTTCTACGTTTTTGTCTAAAGATGATAAATCAATTGTTGTTTCAGTAAACCCTTCACTAAATAAATGCACTAATAAATCATTTCTTCTTTTAATAGAGGCATATATAGATAAAGAACAAGTTGCCGCTAAACATAAACCATGATTATGGTCAGTATGATTACCTAATACTTCAAATCTACCGCCACAACTAAGATAAAGTTCTGGTTCAGATTTATATTGTTCGATAAATTTATTCTTGAGGTACTTCTTCATCTTTCACTTCTAATTGTACTCTTTTTCTTTGAGCAACTACTAATCGATAGCTTAAGAAAGCACATAATGCTAAGGCAACTAATCCAATAATCATTTCTAACCACATTGGTAAGACAGGATGAATCTTTAATGCATCACCTAAAGAAGCATCTCCCCAAACTCTATAGTAATCAACAATATTGGAGTTGAAGAATAAAACAAATATTGATCCAGCAATAAAACCAATAATAGCGAAGAATGTTTCTTTACGCCATTTCTTAAGTAAGATGTTCATGATCTTAGAAACAACCACGACACCGATTAAACAACCAACAGCGAAACATCCTAAAACGCCAAATAGGGCACCTGTGTGTGAGAAATCACCATGCTTGAGCATTTCACTAGCCCATTCTTTAACGTTATCCACAAGTGGTCTATAGAAACCTAAAATAAGTAAGATTAATGAACCTGATAAACCAGGAACAGTTAAAGCCACTGCCGCAACAGCGCCCACAGGAATGAGTAATAAATATAACCACCAAACTGGTTGAGGATTAAATAAGTTAGCAACAGTAAATCCGTTAAGACCGACGATGACATTTAAAACACCTAAGATAATGACAAATAAGGCGCCTAAAGCAATAAGCAAAACATATTTCTTATTTAACTTTTCACCTTTAACTTCATCAGTAATACCAGGGAATGAACCAATTAAGAATCCAGCGAATACGCATATTAAGACAAACATAAGGTATTCAAAGGCATAGGAGAAAATAATAATGCACGCGACAACAGCAATAATAATGCCTAATAAGATAGGGATTAAAACTTTAATAGCCCAGCCAAACTTCTTTCTAAAGTTATTAACTGCACCAATGATGTCTTCATAAACGTGAAAGATAACGGCAATAGCAGCGCCGCTCACACCAGGAATCGCGGCTCCTGCGCCGATGGCTAAACCAGCCACAAGTTTTCTAAACCATTCTTTAATTTTCATACACACAAAAGTATACGAAACTTATAAAGTTTAGTAAATTCTTTTCGTTGTGCTATAATTGTTCGCGTAGATTTATGAAACTAATTGTAGGCTTAGGTAATCCAGGTAAAAAATACGATAAGACTCGTCATAACATGGGCTTCATGGCTATCGACCTTTTAGCGGATCAAGCAAAGATCGATATTGATAAAGAAGTTTTCCATGCTTTACTCGGTAGAGGAAAGATTTATAACGAGGATGTGATATTATTTAAGCCACAAACTTTCATGAATTTATCCGGAACAGCGGTGCAAGAAGTTGTCCATTATTTCAAGATTGAAATGGATGACATTATCGTTGTTTACGATGACATGGCTTTAGAACCAGGCAGAATCAGAATTAGAAAAGAAGGTTCCTCTGGTGGTCATAAAGGCATGCAAAACATTATTGATTGTTTATCAACCGACAAGATTAAAAGAATTCGTATCGGTATTGGTGAACCAGGTGAATGGGATACTGTTGACTTTGTGTTATCAAAACCACTTAAAGACGAACAACCTTTAATCGATGAAGCGATTGAAAACGCTGTTGGTGCATTAAAGGAGGCTATCAAGTCTGATTTTGATCGGGCGATGAACAAATTTAATTAGTTAAAGGAGGTATAGATTGAACCTTTTTAACAAGTTAAAAACTAATAGTGTAACCCCCCTCTTCGAAAAGAAAATGGGGCATTTTGTCGTGGATGATAATAATGGAATTGCCCTTTTAGTGGCCTCTTCCTTTAAGAATAAAAAAGAACCAATCTTATTAGTAACTTCTAATTTATATAAAGCCCAACAAATCTATTCTTCCTTAGTTTCCTTTTTATCTAAAGATGATGTTTTGTTATTCCCAAGTGATGAACTTATTAGAGCGGAAACCATTGCCCAATCTAAAGAAATGGCGGCCCATCGTCTCTTTGTTTTAAATGAAATCTTAAATAGGAATAATGTTATCGTTATTGCTAACTTAGCGAGTGCTTGTAGGTATTTACCCGCTCCTGAGTTGTTCAAGAATAGAACATTCACAATTAAGAAAGGTAAACATTACCAATTAGATGATATAAGAAGAAAGTTAATCGCTAATGGTTATGCTTGTGTTAATAAAGTTGATCAATCATTACAGTTTGCTATTCGTGGTGATGTTTTAGATATCTTCTCCGTTAATAATGATAATCCAGTGCGTATTGAATTCTTCGATGATGAAGTCGAAAGTATGCGTTATTTTGATTTAGCTAAACAAACATCTATTGGTATGTTAGAGGAAGTTACTATCTTACCCGCTTCTGATATCTTATTTAGCGATGAAGAAAAACTAAACTGCACTGAAAAACTATATAAGGATTTAGAGAAAGATAAAGATGTCATTGGACTAACACTTTTTGAAAAATTAAGGGACACGGTAGATGATTTGGCCTTTACATTGAACGAAGGACAGGTTGATGAAAAGTTCTATAAATACTATGGTTATTTAACCGATAATCATTATTCAATTTTTGATTATTGTTCTAACTATAAAAAAGTCTTTGTGGACTATAACGGCATCATTGCGTCACATAAGATGCTCCAAAATGACTCACATGTCTATTTAGATGAGTTATATGAAAATGGTAAAGCCTTATCAAGATTAGAAATCTATCAAGATATCAATCGTTTAGTGGATTTTAACCATAACATCACAACATCTAATCTTATTGATTCACCTTCTGCGATTACTTTCCCAGTGAAAGCCGTGCCTTTCCAAGCTAGTAAGAAATCAGATGCGATTAATATTATCTTTTCTTATATCAATGATGGCTATCAAATCGTTTTAGCCCTCAATAATAAAGAACATATCCATTTAGCGGAACAAATCTTAGACTTCCAACACATTAAATATCAAGTCGTTGATGGCTTCGATTTACCAAAAGAAGGCAAGATGGGTATCAGTTTAATCAATTTAAGCAGTGGTTTTGTTTTAAGTGAAGAAAAGATTGTTTATTTAACTTCTGCGGAACTATTTAATGAAAAAGTAAGAACCGCAAGATTCGATAATAGATTTAAAGAAGCCACAATTCTAAGAAGTTATGAAGAACTTGAACCAGGTGATTATGTTGTTCATGAATATCAAGGTATTGGTCAATTTATCGCTCTTCAAACTTTAGAAACTAATGGCACGCATAAAGACTATTTAAAGATTGCTTATTGGGGCAATGAATTCTTATATGTTCCAGTCCAACAATTCCAATTAGTGAGAAAGTACTTAGGCAAAGAAGGTGCAGCACCTAGATTATCTCATTTACATAGTAAAGACTGGGAAAACACTAAAAAGAAAGTCAAAGCGAGAGTCAATGATCTCGCTGAAAGATTAATGCAGTTATATGTGGAACGTAGTAAAGCTCAAGGCTTTGCCTTCCAAGAAGATGATGAATTCCAAAAACAATTCGAAGATGAGTTTGAATATCCATTAACTCGCGACCAAGAAAGAGCGCTTAATGAAATCAAACACGATATGGAATCACCTCAACCAATGGACCGCTTATTATGTGGTGACGTTGGCTTTGGTAAAACTGAAGTCGCTTTTAGAGCGGCGTTCAAAGCCATTCTTTCTGGTAAGCAAGTTGCTATTTTATGTCCAACTACATTATTAGCAAGACAACACTACGAATTAGCGTGCAAACGTTTTGCTAACTTTGATGTGAATATCGCCGTCTTCTCTAGACTAGTCAAAACTAGTCAACAAACTAAGTATATGAAAGAGGTAGAAGCGGGTATCACTCACCTCATAATCGGTACACATAGGCTTCTTTCTAAGAATTTACACTTCAATAACTTAGGCTTATTGATTGTTGACGAAGAGCAACGTTTTGGTGTGGAACAAAAAGAAAGAATTAAAGAAATTAAAAAGGATATTGATGTCTTAACTTTATCCGCGACTCCTATTCCTAGAACATTACAAATCTCATTGATTGGTGTTCGTAGTATGTCCAAGATTGATACTCCTCCACAAGATAGAATGCCAATCCAAACATACGTCACTCCATTTAGATTAGATGTGGTTAAAGAATTAATTGAAAGAGAATTAGGTAGAAACGGACAAGTGTTCTATCTCCATAACAATATCGCTACATTATATAACAGAGTGGCCACACTTCAAAAGATGATGCCTAATGTCCATATTGGGGTAGCACACGGCAAGATGGAAAGAGATGACATTGAAGATGTAATGATGCGCTTCTATGAAGGCGAGATTGATGTTTTAGTGTCCACTTCCATTATTGAAAACGGTATTGATGTTCCTAACGCTAATATGATTATTGTTGAAGATAGTGAAAACTATGGTTTATCACAGTTATATCAAATCAAAGGTCGTGTCGGTCGTTCTTCAAGAATTGCTTATGCTTATTTAATGTACAGCGAATATAAAGTCTTAAATGAAAAAGCCCAAAAGAGATTAAAAGCTCTTCAAGATTTCACCGAACTTGGTAGTGGTTATAAGATTGCACAAAGAGACTTAATGATTAGAGGCGCTGGTGACATCTTAGGCCCAGAACAAGCAGGATTTATTGATTCTATTGGTTTAGATATGTATATCAAACTTCTTAATGACGCAGTTAAAGAAAAGATGGAAGGCAAACCTGTTGAAGAAGAGAATATCGAAATCAATCCAACATTAGATATCGATGCCTATATTCCAAATAGCTACGCTAAAGAGGGCGATAAGATTGAACTATATCAAGAAATCCTTCACGCTCCATCATTATTTGATCTTGATTTTATTAAAGAGAAAACACGCGACGTATACGGGAGACTACCAGAAGAAGTTGAAATGTTGTTCTCTAAACGCAGTATTGATTTATTAACTAAAGAAGCAAAAGTTCAAAAGTTAATGGATAAACCAAAGTTTGTGGAAATTAACTTAGGCGATGAATATATCAACATTAAAGGTATTGGTAATATTTTGTTTGAAGCATTAATTCCATTTTTAGCGTTCGTCAAAATAAGTTATGCTAATAATGTCTTTAAGATATTACTAAATAAAGGTAAGAACTGGATTTATGATTTAGAAAATATCCTAAAGAGCTTACTAGAAATACAGAACCACTTTTCAGTGAAGGAAATTGTTTAAAATGCGTTTAGATTTAGTACTTAAATTATCAGGCTTAATTAAAAGAAGAACTGTCGCAAAAGAGCTTGCAGAACGTGGCAGAATTTTAATCAACGATCGTGTCGCTAAACCATCAAGTGAAGTGAAAGATAATGATAGATTAGAGCTCCATTTAGGTAACCGCATTTTACTCGTCGAAATTACCTTTGAATTAAGATACAAAAAAGAATTCCCAGTCTATAAAGAAATCCTCACAACTAAGGTCAACGCTGATGCTTAATCTCGATAAAAATCAAAAATATTTGTTAGCCTGTTCCCATGGTCCTGACTCGATGGCGTTATTTTTCATGCTTAAAGAAGAAGGTTATAAATTTGCCGTGGCCCATGTCAACTATCACCTCCGTGAAGAGAGTGATGATGAGCAAAAGGAACTAGAGGATTACTGCGCTAAAAATAATATCGAATTATACGTTAAAGAAGTTAACGAATCACTAGGGGAAAATAACCTTGAAGAGCAGTGTAGAATCATCCGTTATACATTCTTTAAAGAGCTAGTAAATAAGTACCATTTTTATGCTGTTTTAATCGCTCACAACCAAGATGACGTCATTGAGACCTATTTAATGCAAAAAACTCGGCAAAACTTGGTTGAATTTTTCGGAATTAAAGAAAATCCTATCATTTTCGATACAAAAATTATCCGCCCTGTGCTCGGGTTTACAAAACAGGAATTATTAATGTTCTGCGATATCAATAAGGTTGAATACTCCATCGATAAGACAAATCTTCAAGACGTCTTTTTACGCAATAAGATCAGACATCAAGTCGTCGA
>JBGUGI010000021.1:0-4794 GCA_045111495.1 Bacilli bacterium
TATCGGAGACGAAAACTAGCTTTTCTAACCAGCCCATTTTCTTTCTTCCGGTCGTATGATACTTAATCGCATCTAATATTTCAGGATCAGCCACGCCAAATTTATCTCTCGCCACCATTGCTCCTAAGAATTGATGGTAAGCATAAGCCCCAATATCTAAGAATCCTGGATAGAATTCCTTCATCATCCTTAAGGATTCTTCATCATTGATGCCTTTAGCGATGTCATGGAGAATACCAGCGACATAAGCTTTAGAAAAATCTAAATGATGATGCTCCGCTAATTGATAAGCCATATGGGCCACAGATTTTGAGTGTCTGAAGCGGCTTTCTTTTAGAAGCGGTTTAACTTTCTTAATGAAATATAGTTCATTATCTTCGATATATCTAATGACATCTTCTTGCAGATATGCACTTCTTAGCTCTCTAATGTCAGATGACGAAACATCGACTGTAGGGCCGGAAATTGCAATCATATGATATTTATCCACGTTTACTTGGTTAAGGTCGTATTTTGGCCTTTCGTAATAGATTATTTGGGTGTTTTTAGCGATTTCTTCAGGCTTTGCCCATTCATGGAAGGCATTTACTTGGTCTTGACCAATTAAAAAGAAGAGTTTGTCGTTTGGATATTTTTTCTTAAAGTACTCCACTGTTTGATAAGAACGTGGTTGTTCAGGTTGGTCAAGCTCAAAAGTATCCACGCTGAAGCCTGGAATGTTTTTGATAGCAATCTGCACCATCGCTAATTTGTGTTCTTGATTAATGGATGAACTTTTCCAAACAGCAATTTTCGCAGGCACGAAAACAACTTCACCAGGATATGTATTCTGGGCCATGATAGCCATATTAATATGTCCTAGGTGAATTGGATCAAAACCACCACCGAAAATAATTCTATTCATTAGATTTTAATCTTTGGATTCTCTTTATTCCTGCGGAATAGGATAATTACTCTGCCCATCACATGCACTAGTTCAGCATTTAACTTATTGGAAATATCAATAGCGATTTCCATGATTGGTAGAGAACAACCTTTCATGACATCGATTTTGATTAATTCATGCGCAGTTAAAGCTTTATCAAGCATATTGATAAGTGTTTCAGAGATTTCGTTTTTACCAATTTGGTAACGAATTGTTAAGGTGGACGCTAAAGCTTTTAGGTCACGTTTTTGTTTTGGTGTTAACATATAATTTACTTTCTAATCTTTGCTAAGCTCTCTTTGAGAGAAACGCCTTTTGGTAAGCGGACACGAATCATTTGTCCTTGGGCAACGAATGATAACCAGCATAAGCCTTCAATGGCGATATCATGCCATTTGTTATCGTTTTCCATCGCATATTCAAACATATCGTAATCTAAGAAGCTAACAAGTCTTTCAGAGACTGGTCTAGCGAAGCGACGAACATTGTTTTCACTAATGGCGTCATCAAGCTTCTTGCTTTGGACTTTCTTAGTTTCCACGCCTTCCGCAGCATAGAAACGATAGTTAGCGGTTTTGCCTTTGATAATTTCGAAGGCCGCTAATGAACCAACCATAAGAGCATCGCCAGCACCTAAAGTACGATTTGTGACTTTAATGGCTTTCTTTGGTGTGATTTGTCTAATGACTTCTTTTTCTAACTTGCCTTGGGCGGATGTTGTTTGAGAAATACCAGGTAATTCATAGAAGAAGGATGAACGGCTTAATGGGATTTCCAAGACGTTCACGCTTGTACCTGGATATGTAATGGTCTTAATTTGACGTGTGGTTTTGTTTTCAAAACCTTTCATCGCTTTGTTGATAATGGAAGTCTTACCAGAGGTAGAATTACCGATCATGTAAACGTCATGACCTTTTCTAGCGGTATTCATCGCACTGATTAATTCTTTAGAATCCATTAAACTAGTGGAACTGAATAATCTAACACTCTTTGGTTTGATACCATAAACTTTAAATCTTTCAGTTAAATACTCAATTAAGGAGTCGTCTTTCATATTTGCTGGGAATAAATCACGCTTAGTGCCAACGACTGTGACGTTGAGTTTCTTAACTTTTTTAGCGATTTCACTATTTAATTGACCGTTGAATGAGAACAAATCGACAACCCAAATAATGTACGCGTCTGTAGCAAACGCATCATCAAGTATTTTTAATACTTCTTTATCGACATTTTGTTCAAGTTCGCAGTTATTGAACGCCTTCATTGTTTCAAAGCACTTATCACAGTACATGATTTGAATAGGCGTAGCGCGGTGTAATGATTCAGGAACGACGTAGCCCTTTTCATTTTCGTTTTCGCATTGCAAAATCGCACCGCAGTGATAACAACGTAATACTCTATTGCTCTTGCCCATATTTTGTCCTCCAATCCGGCATTTTGCCTTTTTTAACTAGATGTTTTCTAATCGGTCTATCTAATAGACGATTGAAATGTGTGGTGAATTGATCTTCTTTGACGACCTTCTCTGTGAGCACAACACGAATGTGAGCGCCCTTAGCCGCGAGTACGTCCGTCATAAGTTGATCACCAACAAGCATGGTCTCTTCTGGTTTATAGCCATTTTCCTTAAGGAACTTTTTAATTTTCCCTGAGAATGGTTTACGCGCAGAGTTGATGCATCTGCATTGAGCGGCTTGTGCATATGTCCTCACGCGTTTGCCACGATTGTTAGAAACAATAATGACTTCAAGACCACTTTCTTTAAGAGTGTTAAGTTGCTTAACCGCTCTTTCTGTTGGTAAAGATAAACGATAGCTATCCAACGTATTATCCAAATCGATTAAAAGGACACTAACGCCTTGTTTCTTATAGAAATCAGCAGGTATTTCATATATGGATTGGGCGTGTGCGAAGGGAATGAATTTGTTGAACATATTTATCTATATATAAATAATAACCGATTTTCTCCCCTTAATGTGAGAAATATTAATAATTCTCACAAGCAATAAGCTAAATCTGTCACATTTAAAAAGCCTCATTTCGAGGCTCTTATTTTTATTATTGTTTTGCTATATAACTCTGTTATATGTTTTACTAGTTTATTACTATTTAATTACTAGACAAAATTACTCATCTAAATCATCAAAAATAGAGATTTGTTCAAAGCCTTCCTTCTCTTCTTTGGCTTCTGGAACGCTAACTGGTTCATCATCTTCCTCAACTGTTTCACCTTCAGGAGCGGACACTACTGGTTTCTCTTTAATAGTAATTGGATGAGAGATTGTCTTTTTATTAATGATTTCAATATTAGTGTCTACGACACTATCGACTGTAGTCTTGCTTGGAATATCGATGTTTTTCTTCGCGTATTTAGCCAGATCAGTTAAATAGAAATCAGTTAATTCAAATTCAAAATATTCGTTCGTGGACATGAAGAGATTTATTTTTAATAAATCTGCTTTATTAATTAGCTTAAAGGCACTGACAACATGATGGACATCGCTCTTAAAGCATGGCATAACTGTTTGAACCTTGCCTAATCTAGCGGTGAGATTCACGTGTGCATTATCGAAAATTCGATAATGGCCTTTATCAGTGAATAAGATAACTTTGTTCTTTTCTTCTTCGTCGAAAGCAATTAACGCTATTGCGTTATTCTTACCTAAGCCCGCCACTGATTTAACACCACCAGCTTTGCTAGAAAGAACAGATAATTCATTTTCATTGAAGTATGTAACATTACCATTACTTGTTACAACAAGTAAGTTGCTATTGCCACTTAAGATTTGAATATCAGCAACTTCGTCACCATTGAGTAATCTCATATTACGTATAGGACGCGTGCGTTTTCCTATTTCTATCATATTTAAAGGCATACGTTTAATTTGGCCGAATTTGGTCAAAATACCGAGATAAATATCTTCTCTAAAGTCACTAACGGCAATACATTTAATGATTTTTTCACCAGCATTTAAGGTTGAGAAGGTATTGATATGACCACCTTCATCTTTCCATCTATTCTCTGGTAATTTATGTACTGGGATACAAATATAGTTGCCTTGATTTGTAAAACAAATCAGATAATCGGTTGTGTTAATTAAGCCTTGAGCGATTAATTCGTCTCCATCCTTTAAACCAGGAAGAGGATTATCTCCGCTGCTACGATATGATTTAAGAGTGGATCTCTTCACATAACCATCGCGTGTTAAAGCCACCATTACGTCATCTTTAGCAATTAATTCACGCTTATCAATTGGCGCAATTTCTTCTTTTTCTTGAATGGCGGTTCTTCTATCATCGCCATACTTATCAGCGATAGCTTTTAGTTCTCGAACTAAAACACGGTTGAGTTTACTCTCATCTTCAAGAATTCCTTTGAGTGTTTCAATATCTTTAAGGAGTTGAACTTTTTCATTTTCCAACGTTACTTCATCAGTATGAGATAACTTGTATAATGGCATGGTCACGATTGCTTCTGCTTGTTCGTTTGAGAAGCCATAACGATTCATTAAGTTAACTTTAGAATCAGCTTTATCTTTACTCTTTTTAATGATTTCTACGACTTCGTTGATGTTTAAAGAAGCTTGAATTAGGCCTTCAACAATATGTAATCTAGCTTGGAATTTATCTAGATCAAATCTACTTCTTCTTGTCACGACATCAACTTGATGGTTGATGTAAGCGTCGACATAAGTTAATAAATTTAATGTTTTTGGACGACCATCAACGATCGCTACCATATTAGTGCTGTAGGAAGAAACTAAACCGGTTTTGTTGTTTAAATATTGTAAAAGTAAGTCGACTTTCGCGTCTTTTTTACAATCAATAACGATTCTAATACCTTTCCAGTCAGATTCATCACGCACTTC
>JBGUGI010000022.1:0-4635 GCA_045111495.1 Bacilli bacterium
GAAATAATCTTATCAGAAATCACGTCAACGATAAGATTACTCCCCTTTTTAGCGATGGAATTAAAGACATCACTCGTGATGTTGGAACCATTGTTATCGCAGGCATGGGTGGATTAAATATCGTCAATATCTTAAAAGCTCATCCAGAAAAGCTTGTGAGAGTTCAAACAATCATCATTGACGCTCATAATGCTGTGCCTATGGCAAGAAAAGAAATTTGTATGATGGGCTTTGCTATCGCTGATGAAAAGATTGTCAAAGAAGACGGCATTTTCTATGAAATCATCAAGTTCGTGAGAGCGGACCAAGCCATTATTGGTGAAGAAGACTTAGAATTTGGACCAATCTTAAGACGTGAGAAATCAGCGACATTTAAAGAAAAATATCAAACTCGCATAAGCGAGATTGATAACATCATCGCTAGTGGTAATCTTCCACAAGCGAGAATCGACATATTAAACGCGGAAAAACATAAATTGGAGAGATATTTATGAACACAAAGAAACTTCTTTTGAAACTTTCCAAACGTTTCCCAAAACGCTACGCGAAGTTTTATCATGACCACGTTGGTCTTATGACTGGTAAACTACCAGAAGAAGTACATAATATCCTTCTTTGTTTAGACTTTGATTATCAAGTGCTTCCTTTGGTAAAGGAAAATAAACCAGATATCATCATTACACATCATCCATTTATCTACGGCACTAAGGCCAAGGTTTTTAAATGGGATAAGTTAAAAGAGCAGCTCTCTAATGAAATCGACGCCCTAGGCGTACCAGTCTATAGCATGCATACAAACTTCGATAGTGGCAAAGATGGTATGAACGACGCCTTAGCGGAAGCTTTAGGCTTACAAAACGTCTATTGCCCAGAAGAAAAAGACTATTGCATGCGTATTGGTGAACTTGATAAGGCCATGCCTATTGATGAATTCGCTAAGTTTGCTAAAGCAAAACTAGATGTCGATTACGGTTTGTTAATTAAGGAAGGTAATCCAAATATTAAGAAAGTCGGCATTGTCGGTGGCGGCGGTTCTCGTGATTGGTTTATTGCAAGAGACGAAGGCTGTGATATTTATATATCAGGTGACGCTCCTCATCATGTCAGACGCGCTATCGTCAACGAGCACTTTAATTACTTAGATGTTCCTCACGAAGTGGAGAAGATTTTTATGCCACAAATGAAGAAAATTCTCTTAAAAATTGACCCAACATTGAACGTTTTAATGGTGGATCATGAGGAAATGCCTGAAGTAATTTTATAGTAAATAGTTAGTAAATATATATCTTTGATATAAGGAGATACTTAAAAATGAAAGCAATTATTGAAATCAACAAATATGGCACCATTGAAGTCGAATTAGATAAAGAAGCGGCGCCTATCACTGTTGAGAACTTTGTAAAACTCGCAGATAAAGGCTTTTATAAAGGCTTAACATTCCATAGAGTCATCAAAGGCTTTATGATTCAAGGTGGCTGCCCAAAAGGTAATGGCACAGGCGGTCCTGGCTATTGCATCAAGGGTGAATTTGCCGCTAATGGCGTTAACAATCCTATTTCTCATAAGAGAGGCGTTATTTCCATGGCTAGAGCAATGGATCCAGATTCTGCCGGTAGTCAATTCTTCATTATGCATAAGGATGGGGAATTCTTAGACGGGCAATATGCGGCTTTTGGTCATGTTACTAAAGGTATCGAAGTCGTTGATGCTATTGCATCAGTGAGAACAAGTCCAAACGATAGACCTTTAGAAACCGTTAGTATTAAAGATATTAGAATTGAGAAATAATATGGCAAAAGATTTATTAATTGGTTCTCACGTTGGTATGAACGCTCCTGATTACTATTTAGGCAGCGTTAAAGAAGCTTTGAGCTATGGCGCAACAGCCTTCATGTTTTATACTGGCGCTCCACAAAACTCTTATCGCAAGCCATTAAACGAATTAAAGATTGAAGAAGGACGTGCTTTGCTCAAAGAGCAAGGCTTTGATGAAAATCATATTGTCGTCCATGCTCCTTATATTATTAATCCTGCTAATAAGAACCGTCCTGATTTATTAGAACTAACCAATAAAACATTAATTAGCGAATTAAGAAGAACAGCCGCCTTTGGCGCCAAGATGATTGTCTTACATCCAGGCAACCATTTAGGTTTAGGCGCTGAAGAAGCTATTAAGACTTTAGCAGAGAACTTAGATATCGTTCTTTCTCAAGACGGTACCGATGTGATGATTGCCATAGAAACTATGGCAGGCAAAGGTTCTGAGATTGGTACTTGCTTTGAAGATGTCAAAAAGATTCTTGATACATGTAAGTATTCAAACCGTTTAGGTGTTTGTCTTGATACATGCCACGTTCATGACGCAGGCTACAACGTAAATGATCCAGACGAATTATTAGCCGAGTTTGATAGAATCATCGGCCTAGACCGCCTTTTAGTGGTCCATCTTAATGATTCAAAGAATATTAGAGGTGCGCATAAAGATCGTCATGAGAACATTGGTTATGGCGAAATCGGCTTTGAAGCCTTATGCAAAATCGCTAATCATCCATTATTAAGAAACATTCCTAAGATTTTAGAAACACCTTATATTAATGAAAAAGCCCCTTACTCTGATGAAATCAGAATGTTAAGGGACGAGAAATTCATTGATGGCTGGAAAGATAAATATCTAGCGTAATTTATTTATTTCTTCAATTAAAGCGTCATAAGCTTCAGCTTCTGGCACTTTTTTTATGACTTCGCCTTTTCTGAAGATGACATATTGGCCTTTACCACCGGCAATGCCGATGTCCGCGCCTTTAGCCTCACCTGGTCCGTTGACCACACAGCCCATACAGGCAACGTGAAGATTAATGTTGTTATCTTCTAAGTACTTAAATATTTTTTTACCTAACTCTTGAACATTAACTTGTGTTCTACCACATGTTGGACAAGACACTAATGTAGGATAATTATCGTATAAACCACAGTCATGAAGCAGACGTTTCGCGGCAATGACTTCATCTTGCGCTCTTCCGGTAATAGAAATTCTGATAGTGTCACCAATACCTTCTAAAAGAAGAGGTGATAAAGCAGCGGTGCTTCTAATTAAGGAAATATCCAAAGGACCCGCTTCGGTTAAGCCAATATGAAGTGGATATGAGAATAGTTCGCTAGCAAGACGATAGGCATCGATTGTTTCCTTAACATTGCTGGCTTTAAGCGACACAACAATGTTGTGAAAGTCATATTTTTCTAATAAATCGATATGTTTTTTAACGGAAAGCACTAATTTATGAGATAAAGGAATATCAAAACGATCAATTTCAGCGTTAACAGAGCCTGAGTTAGCGCCCACTCGAATAGCGACATTCTTCTTTTTCGCCAGTTCAACGATTTCCTTAATCTTTGCCTCATCATTAATGTTTCCAGGATTAAGTCTAATTTTACTGACGCCATTTTTGATGGCCATAATAGCAAAATCTGGATTAAAGTGAATATCGGCGATAAGAGGAATCTTTACTTGCTTCTTAATTTCCTTAAATGCTTGAGCGTCTTCTTCATCTAAAACTGATAAACGCATCATATCAGCACCTAATGCTGCGCATTCGTTAATTTCTTTAACAACTTCATCAATGTGTGAAGTCTTATGCTTACACATGGATTGGATTAAAACTTTATTCTGTCCGCCTATTGTAAGACGGCCAATTTTCACTTGTTTGGTTTCTGTTCTTTTCATACGCCGATATTATAACCTAGTTTATTCATAAAAAATATATTTGCATTATATTTTACCTGTGGTAAGATATTTAAGCGACTTTGAAGGAGAAAATCAAATGGCAAGCAAAGATGATAGAATCTCATTAACACTTAAATGCACAGAATGTGGCGAGGAAAATTACCTCACTTCTAAAAATAAAAAGAAACACGCTGATCGTTTAGAATTAAAGAAGTATTGCCCACGTTGCAAAAAAGTTACTCTCCATCGTGAGAAAAAGAAATAATAGGCTATGCCTATTTTTTTGTGCTTATGATTAAGGTTGTTCCATTCATATACGAAGAAGATGATGGTTTATTCGCTAACACCTTTCTTTTGTGTGACCAAGAGAACAACTGTGTAGTCATTGATCCTTCTAAAGAATATCCAGGAATCGTTAATTATATAAAGAAAAATAAGCTTAACCTTAAAGCTGTTCTTTTAACACACGGTCATATCGATCATATGCGCGGAGTAGACTTATTAGTTAAGACATTTAACGCGCCTTTATATATCGGTTTTGATGATGAAGATAAAATCACTGATACATACGCTAATTGCGCTGATTTTTTAGGGGAAAATGGCATCGTTAAAAGCAAAGCAATCACCGTAGCGGATAACGAAGTTCTTCACTTGCTAAGTGAAGATATTAAAGTAATTGCCGTCCCTTATCACACTTCAGGTTCAGTGTGTTTTTACTTAAAAGAAAGCGAAGTACTTTTCGCTGGTGATTTTATTATTATGCATGGGATTGGTAGAAGCGATTTACCAAGCGCGATGCCAAGAGAATTTAATAACTCAATGGCGAAGATATTAGCCCTTCCAGATGAGACCAAAATCTATGGGGGGCATGGTCCATCTTCTACTCTAAGCATAGAGAGAAGAGTAAATCCATT
>JBGUGI010000023.1:0-2411 GCA_045111495.1 Bacilli bacterium
TCCATATGGATAATCTTTATTGGAATGAAGATAAAACATCAATCAGTTTTGATGAATTAAATAAAAAGCTTTTGCCGTATTTACAAAACGAGGAATGGATCGTGGATGGAAATTACCACGACACATTGAAACTACGTTTAGAGTATGCGACAGATGTCTTCTTTTTGAAAATGCCAAGAGAGCAATGCATTGAAGGTATTTTAGAAAGAATTGATCAACCAAGAGACGATATCCCTTGGGTAGAAACAAAAAAGGACGCTGTTGAACTCATTGAGTGGACGATTGACTACGAAGAACGCACTAAAGCGGATGAGGAAGCACTCTTAAAAGAGTATCCAAATGTTAAAGTCCATATCATTAAAAATCGCCAAGCCGCTGATAATTATTTAGAAAAGTTAAAGAAAAGATTCCATCGTTAGTGAGGAATCTTTTTTGCTAAGGAAACGTTATCTTTACCGTTGCTCTTCGCCATCCTATTAGCGTAGTCCGCTAAGTCTAGCACGTGGTCGAAGTTGAATGTTTCGTCAACCGGTAAGACAACCGCACCTACAGAAACAGTAATGTGGAATTTTGGATAATCTTTGAATGTACATGCACTCACAGAGGCACGAATCTTTTCGCCCATTTCCATTAATTTTTCTTCTTTAACATCAGTCATGCAAACAACGAATTCATCGCCACCCCAACGACAGACGAAAGCGCCTTCTTGTTGCGATAATAATTCACCGATGCGCATTAAGACGACGTTACCGAATAAGTGTCCATATGTATCGTTAACATTTTTAAAGCTGTCAACGTCAACGAACAAACAGCCTAAAGTAGTGTTTAAATTTCTATTTTGATATGTTTCATCTAAGAATTTTGCTAAGTAGTTTTGATTAGCCAAACCAGTTAAAGAGTCGTGCATAGAAGCGTATTTGAAGCTTTCTGTGAAACTTCTTAAACGTTTCGCCGCTACATGACGCACGAGTTCAGCGAAATAACCTAAGAACATGCTAACGAAATACAACATTGTAATACGTAAACGCATATTGACTGAGAAAGTAGCGACTTGGTTGTCAACCATGTCGAATGCCGCTTGTTGCGCTGCATATTTTCTTAGGTCGGCTAATGGCCACCAGAAGAAAGCAACCATTGTTAAGAAGACTGGAACAGCGGTAACGAAACCTTCTTTTAAACCAAAGGTAATAAAAGAGAAAGCTGGAATTAACAAAATCCATAAATGCAAGAAACCATCTGGGCCACCGTCATAACAGAGATAACCAAAGTAAAGAATGATTAAAACCATGAAAAGACGACGCCACAAAAGGTGGTATTTATTAACAAAGATAGTTAAAAGAAGAATAAGAACGGCAAATACAAAAGCTGCTGTCATTAAGATAGCGAACATCTTTTGTGGGTCCTTTAAAAAGTGAGTGACTGCCGCAACTGCAGAGATGACTGCTAAAATTGCAGACAAGACCGCTACTAAGAATGATTGACGGAAATCGTCATTTAAAAGACCATCCGTTGCTTTATTAAAAAACTGTTTAAATTTCATTTGATATATACTATGTTGTGCCTTTGCTCTTCCATTATAACAACGATTTAATAATTATTAAACACTTTTTCAAAAATGTAAATTTAATTTAATTCTTCTTCAGAAGACTTTCTAGTATAATATTTTCCGTAACCATGGGACCTAATACAGGCCTATAGGGGGATTTATGAAAAGAAAATTTGATACCAAGGCAATCGTTGTTACGGGATTGCTCCTTGCCTTAGAGATTATTTTACAAATAATCGGCAATTATTTACAAATCGGACCAGCTAACATTAACTTGTCACTCGTACCAGTAGTTTTAGCGGCCGTCTTATGCGGGCCTATATCAGGTGGGATATTGGGCTTTTTTAATGGCTTGATGGCGTTATTATCACCATCCACACTTGCTGTGTTCATGCCTTTACACCCATTTGGGACTGTGCTTGTCTGCTTACTCAAGTGCACTCTAGCAGGCATAGGCTCTGCGTACATCTTTAGACTTCTACAAAAAAAGAACCAACTCGTTGCTCTAATTTTAACTAGCATTGCTGTACCAGTTATAAATACTGGCTTATTCGCTTTAGGTAGTGTGATCTTCTTCCAAGATTTCTTAAATAGTGGCATTAGTGAAAAATTCCCTAACGCTGGAGCGTTCTTAATCTTTGGTGTGATTGGTTTTAATTTCTTAATTGAAGTGGCCACAACAACAATCGTCTCTCCAACAATCGGTATGATTCTCTTAAAAAGAGAACAAAAAACCGCTCAATAAGATTTGTTTTGTTTTATTTTTAATCCGTTACAAGGTATCATGTAACTATGCAAAAACCTTTAGCGGATTTTTTACGTCCCGAATCTCTTGAGGACATGGTGGGTCAACACCATCTTTTAG
>JBGUGI010000024.1:0-3643 GCA_045111495.1 Bacilli bacterium
ATGATTTATTAGTCTTAATTCCTCAAATTAAAGAATACATTCAAGAAGAGGAAGAAAAGAAAGCGTCTAACGCCCCTAAAATCATGGCCAAGAAAAAAGACATTAGCGAATATGAATCCGTTAGTGACTTCGTCTATAAAAAGATGACATTTGCCGGAATGGTGGACCGTAATCTTGTTCTTAATGAAAAAGATTTAAGAATCTTGAAACGTCTTGTTAATGACGAATTAGCCGAACTTAAGAAGAAAAAATAATTGATTGAAACAAAAATAAGCTCTTTCTCTCTCTGAGGAGGAGCTTTTATTATGCTATTTAATCCTTTAAATGTGTGCTTGTAAACGCGCATACATGCTCGTATAATATTATCGGTATTTTAGGAGGGATTTTTCATGTCCGAAATTAAAAAGACTATGCTCTCTGTCGATGGTAACACCGCAGCGGCATTAGGCTCTTACAACTATATTGAAGTTGCTGGCATCTACCCAATTACTCCATCCTCACCAATGGCGGAGAATATTGATGTCTATGCTTCCCAAAACCGTAAGAACTTCTTTGGCTCAGTTGTCAAAGTGAGCGAAATGCAATCCGAAGCTGGTGCTTCTGGTACAGTTCACGGTGTTTTGCAAGCTGGTGGTTTAGCGGCCACATATACTGCTTCCCAAGGCTTATTATTGATGATTCCAAACATCTACAAATGGGTCGGCGAATTATTACCAGCCGTCTTACACGTTTCCGCTCGTAGCTTAGCGACACGTAGCTTATCCATCTTCGGTGATCACCAAGATATCTACGCGATTCGTCAAACAGGTATCGCAATGATTTGCTCTCACAGCGTTCAAGAAATCGCTGATTTAACAAACGTTGCTCACTTAACCGCTATTGATGCTGAATATCCAGTCTGTCACTTCTTCGATGGTTTCAGAACTTCTCACGAAATTCAAAACGTCGAATTCATCGATGACAACGAATGGAAGAAATTACTTCCAATGGATAAGGTTGAAAAGTTCAGAGCTAGAGCTTTAAACCCACACACTCACCCAGTCACACGTGGTGGTGCGGAAAACGATGATATCTACTTCCAAGGTAGAGAAGCACAAAACAAGAAGATCGATGAAGTTATCGCAGTTGCAGAAAAATACTTCAAAGAAGCAACAAGACTTACCGGTCGTCCATACGCTCCATTCACATATTATGGTGATAAGAACGCTGATAGAGTCATCATTGCTATGGGTTCTGTTACAGAAACCATCACAGAAGTTATTGATGACTTAAATAAAAAAGGCGAAAAACTTGGTCTTATCAAAGTCCATCTCTATCGTCCATTCTCCGCGAAACACTTATTAGCCGTCTTACCAAAGACTGCTAAACACGTCGCGGTCTTAGATAGAACCAAAGAAGCTGGTGCTGCTGGCGAACCTTTATATGAAGATGTCGTCTCTGTATTCAACGCTGCTGGTTTAGAAAACGTTGAAGTTTTAGGTGGCCGTTATGGTTTATCTTCTAAAGATACACAACCAAAAGATATGAAGGCTGTCTTCGACTTCTTAAAAGCGGACAATCGTTGGAACGGCTTCACCGTTGGTATCAACGATGACGTCACACACTTAAGCATTCCAGTGGATAATGATTACCACGTTAAAGGCGACTATACATCTTGCTTATTCTATGGTTTAGGCTCTGATGG
Organism: Bacilli bacterium; assembly: GCA_045111495.1. GTDB lineage: Bacteria > Bacillota_I > Bacilli_A > RFN20 > CAG-826 > RUG14515. The sequence continues at coordinate 1,685 of JBGUGI010000024.1, forward strand.
TACAGTTTCTGCTAACAAATCTTCCATTAAGATTATCGGTGATGCGACAGGTCAATATGCCCAAGCTTACTTCGCTTACGATAGCCGTAAAGCTGGTGGTGTTACCCGTTCTCACTTAAGATTTGGTAAATCCCCAATCCACAGCACATATTACGTCCAAAATGCCGACTTCATTTCCTGTTCTTTAGACACATATCTCTTCAAATTTGATATGTTAAAGAACTTAAAACAAGGCGGTACCTTCTTACTTAATACCGACATGGATGACGAAACCTTAATTAAGATGATGCCAAACCGTGTCAAATATCAATTAGCCACAAAAGGCGCGAAATTCTATGTTATCGACGCCAATAAGATTGCTGGTGAAATCGGTATGGGTAGACACACCAATACCATTCTCCAAGCTTCCTTCTTCTATTTAAACCAAGACATCATGCCATATGATGATGCCAATCACTGGATGAAGAAATTTGCCGAAAAGTCCTACGCCAAGAAAGGCCAAGACGTCGTCGAAATGAACTGGAAAGCCATTGATGCTGGTACTGAAGGTTTAAGAGAAGTTAAAGTTGACGCTTCTTGGAAGAACTTAGAACCAAAAGTCGAAGCCAAATTAACCGGTGATGATTACTTCGATAATTATGTCTCCGTAATTGGTAACCTCGGTGGTGATGATCTCCCAGTCTCTAAATTCATGGAATATGAATTATTAGATGGCACAATGAGAAACAACATCACATTCCAAGAAAGACGTTCCATTGCTGATAGAGTTCCATTATGGCACCCAGAAGCATGTATCCAATGTAACCAATGCGCCTTCGTCTGTCCACACGCGACAATCCGTCCAATCTTAATGGATGAAAAAGAATACGAAGCTGCTCCAGAACTCGCTAAAGAAGCCATCAACGCGATGGGCCCAGGCTTACAAGGTCTCAAATACCGTATCCAAGTCTCCCCACGTAACTGCGTTGGTTGTGGTCTCTGTGTGAGTGAATGTATGGCCAACAAGACCGGTAAGAACGCTCTTGAAATGGTCGAAGCTAAATCACAATTTGCTCAAGAAGATGCCGCTGCTTACCTATATAAGCACGTCACATATAAGGCTGATAGATTACCAGCTGCCTTACAAAACAGTGTTAAGGGTGTTGGCTTCTTAATGCCATATATGGAAATCTCCGGCGCTTGTGCTGGCTGTGGTGAAACACCATACTACAGATTAGTTTCCCAATTATTTGGTAAAGATATGCTCGTTGCTAACGCAACTGGTTGTTCCTCCATCTATAGTGGTTCTACTCCATTAACTCCATTCTGCACCGATAAAGAAGGTCAAGGTATTGCCTGGGCTAACTCCTTATTCGAAGATAACGCTGAATTCGGTTATGGTATGAGAGTGGCCACAAATGCCAAGATCAAAGCCATTATTGAAATCTTAAGCGCTGCTAAAGAAAGAGGCGTTGAACCAGAATTAGCCGCTAAGATTGATGAATACTTTGCTAACATCAAGAATAGACAAGCCATGCGCACAATCGCTCCTGAACTCGCTGCTTTAGTTAAAGCTAGCAAGGACGAAGGTGTCAAAGCTGTCTTAGCCTATGAAAGAGACTTAGCCGATAAATCCGTTTGGATCGTCGGTGGTGATGGTTGGTCATACGATATCGGTTACGGTGGTTTAGACCACGTTATCGCTAACGAAGAAGACGTCAATATCTTAGTCTTAGATACAGAAGTCTACTCCAATACTGGTGGTCAATCCTCCAAATCTTCTCAAACAGGTTCTATCGCTAAATTTACCGCTTCTGGTAAAACAACAGCGAAGAAGAACTTAGCCCTCATCGCTATGAGCTATGGTAACGTCTATGTTGCACAAATCAGCTTAGGCGCCAACCCAATCGCTGCGATTAAGGCCTTAAAAGAAGCTGAAAGCTATGATGGTCCATCATTAGTCATCTGCTATGCTCCATG
>JBGUGI010000025.1:0-6709 GCA_045111495.1 Bacilli bacterium
CGACAATTTCGGTGGTTTCTTGCGTGATAGCGCCTTGACGCGCTTTGTTGAATTCGATTTGTAAATTCTCGAGAAGTTCTTCGGCGTTCTTGGTAGCGTTTTCCATGGCGTTACTTCTCGCTGCTTGTTCGCATACTTCGCTTTCTAAAAACTTCGCATAAACACTATTTTTTAAATAGATTGGAACAAGAGCGTTAAGCACTGCTTCTTGATTTGGTTCCATGATTGGTGGATAGGCTTCTTTAACGGTGTTCTCCACTTTTAATGGAAGAACAGTGTAGTCCACTGGATGGAATGTTAATGAGTTTTTATAAGCGGTATAGATGAGATGAATTTCTTTATATGTACCTTTAAGGTACTCTTTTGAGATGAAGTCGATGATTTGCTTAATGATGGCTTCATCACGGATGGAAGAGTATTCTTTGAAATTTTCAATTTTAGTAAACTTACCGTCTTTATAATGAGAGATGGCTTTCTTACCCAAAATAATGGCTTCATCATTTTCTTTAATATGTGAATCCGCGAGACGGAATAAGTTATTGTTATACGCTCCACATAATCCTAAGGAAGAAGAGAGGATGATGTAGAGATTTTTATTAGCCTTTAAGTTATTAGCGAAGTATGGGTTATTACTTTCTTCGACACTAGAAAAGACTTTACGTGCGATTTCATCAATACGCAAAGCGTAATCTTTAGTCGCTAGCATCTTATTCTTCCACTTCTTGAGCTTGACTGTGGAGACAAGCTTCATTGCCGAAGTGATCTTATAAGAGCCAGTAACTGACTTAATTCTTTTCTTGATTCTAGTTACTTCTTGGGCCATACACTATTGATTCAAATTTTCAAAAAATGCTTTTGATTCTTTTAAGAGGATTTCTTCATCCTTTTCAGAAATTTGTTTGTTTTTATTGATGTTATCTAAAACCTGACCGTTAGTGGCTTTAAATTCATCGTAGGCTTTGTCTAAGACTTTACGGACTTGGTTCTTATCTAAATTATCTAAGAAACCATTTTTCGCGACGAATAAGTCAAAGACTTGTTTATCTAATTGATAAACGTTGTATTGTTTTTGTTTGAGCATTGCCATCAAGGCTTCACCATGATTTAAAACAGATAATGTTGAAGCGTCTAAATCACTACCAAATTGGCTAAATGATTTCATTTCTAAGTAGCTGGCTAGTTCAATTTTTAAAGCACGAGCGACTTGCTTAGTGGCTTTAAACTGCGCATCACCACCGACACGGGAAACAGAAAGACCACTGTCAATAGCCGGTCTTTGACCAGCGTTGAATAAATCCGCTTGTAAGAAGATTTGTCCATCCGTAATAGAAATGACGTTAGTAGGAATATAGGCACTGATGTCACCGGATTGGGTTTCAACAATTGGTAAAGCGGTAATGGAACCACCACCGAATTCTGGAGCGAGTTTACACGCTCTTTCAAGAAGTCTGCTATGTAAATAGAAGACATCGCCTGGATAGGCTTCTCTACCTGGGGCTCTCTTTAGTAAAAGAGATAAGGTACGATAAGCCACAGCGTGTTTACTTAAATCGTCATAAACGATTAAGACATCTTTACCTTGATACATAAATTCTTCCGCCATTGCAGAGCCAGCGTATGGAGCAATATAAAGTAAAGGTGCTGGTTCACTAGCGGAAGCACTGACCACGATTGTATAATCCATCGCTTTCAAGCGTTTTAATTTATCAACGATTTGAGCGACTGTGGAATTCTTTTGGCCAATGGCAACGTAAATGCAAATGACGTTTTTATCTTTTTGATTGAGGATGGTATCAATAGCGATCGCAGTTTTACCGGTTTGTCTATCACCGATAATAAGTTCTCTTTGCCCACGACCAATTGGGGTCATCGCATCAATCATCGTGATACCTGTTTCAAGTGGGGTATCAACACTTTTTCTTTTAATGACGCCTGGAGCAATAACTTCGATTGGGCGTCTATTTGTGGTTTTAATTTCACCTAAGCCATCGATTGGTTGACCAAGGGAATTGACCACTCTACCTAATAAAGCTTCACCAACTGGTACTTCCATAACCATCTTAGTGCGATTAACTAAATCGCCTTCTTTAATCAAGGAGTCGTTACCTAAAAGGACAACACCCACACTATCGCTGTCCAAATTCATGACCATACCGTAGACGTTATTTGGGAATAACAAAAGTTCACCAAGCATAGCTTTTTCTAAGCCATAGACATTAGCGATGCCATCACCGACAGAGACGACTGTACCGACGTCATTACTATCGATTTTGTGGCGGTAGTTTTTAATTTGCTCTTTAATAAGAGCGCTTATTTCATTAGCGTGGATTTTCATGATTAAAGCTCCTTTCCTAAGAGGTCAATCTGCATTTTTTCTAGTTGGTTTTTAATTGAACCATCATAGACGTGAGAATTAATGACCACTTTGACACCACCGATTAAGGTCGGATCGATATGGGGTATAAGTTCAACGTCCATTTGTTCAAGTTTACTAATCTTATCTTTGATTTTATTAACGGTTACTTTATCCAAAGCAAACGCGGAATAAATAAGCCCTTCTTTGACGCCTTTATATTCATTGCATAAAGAATTAAACGCCATGAGAATATCCTTAATCATATAGGTACGATTATTGTCGATAATGACCTTAATTAGATTAACGATGTCTTCATCAAAATCTTTTAAGATTTTAGTAGCGATATCTTTCCTTTCGTTACCACTCATAAAGCGGGAATCTAAAAGCAATAAGAAATCATCATTACTTTCAATAATTTCTAGTAATGTTTTTTCTTCCTCTTGTAGCTTATTAAGTTTCTTTTCTTCTAAGCCTAAAGAGAACAATGCTTCAGCGTATGTTTGGGCTATTTGATTCATAGTTAAATTAATTTAATCGATTGATAAAGTCTTCTGCGAGTCGAGCGTTATCATCTTGATCGACTTCGCGTTTTAATATTTCTTTTGAAGCGGTTAATGCGACATTAACCATTTCTTTTCTGATATCGTTAAGAGCATCTTGTTTCGCTTGTTCAATATCTTGTTCAGCGGCAATTTTCATGTCCTTAACTTCACTTCTCGCCTCTTCCATCATTGAATCGTATTTTTCTTGGCCTTTTTTAGTGGCGTTTTCAATGATTTGACTGGCCTCACTTTTTGATTCACTTAAGATTCTTTTAGCCTCTTGAGTTTCTTGGACGGCTAAAGCGTGATTTTCAGTGGCTTGATCGATTTCTTGTTGGATGTAGTCCGCGCGCTTTTTAAGCATCTTTTTGATTGGCTTATAAGCGAAGAAGAAAACGACAAGTAGAAGGATAATAAAAGAAGAGAATTGAATGACAAAAGAAACCCAGTCAGGGATTAACTTTTGAGCAATCGACGCCATTTTTTCACCAATGTCATCAATGTTACTTAATAATTTAAGTACCATAATTCCTTCCTCCTATTACTTTGTAAATAAAATCAAAATTGAGATGAGCAATGAGTAAATAGCTGTGGTTTCAACAAGAGCACAGGCTAAGATCATTGAGGTTCTGAGTTTGCCATACATTTCTGGGTTACGTGACATACCATCTAATGCGTGTGCACAGACCATGCCTTCACCAAGAGCACTAGGCATAACACCTAAAATGGCAATCGCAGCGGCTAAAACGTTTAATGAACCGGTCATGCTTTCTTCCTCCTTCCTAAATCATTTAAATCAATGTCTTCTGGGATTTCTTGACCAATAAAGATAGAGGTCAAAAGAATGAAGACGAATGTCTGGATAAATCCAGAGAATATATCGAAATATGCGTGAAGAATCGCTAATGGGATAGGAGCGAGGAACACCTCGTTTAAACCATTAGGCGCAAATGAAAAAATCATCGCCGATAAATCTCTTAAAGCGGACTCCACGATTGTTAAAAGAGCCCAACCCGCAATCGCGTTACCAAACAAACGGAGAGTGAGCGATAAAAGAGGCGCCCACATAGAAATTAAGTTAATTGGTAAGAAGATTGGTATTGGGTCGATATAACGTTTGAAATAAGCCCATTTAGTGAATCTCGCGGATGTGTAATGGATTAACAAGAAGGTCGTTAAACCTAAAGATAATGGGATAGCCATGTATGTTACCGGTGAGGGTAAACCAGTTAAGCCAAAGATGAAGGAAATAAATAGATAAATAGCGACACCCATGATGAAGCCACCAAAGTTTGGTAAGGTTGTACCCACTAAATCACGAGAGAAGCCATCGAAAAATTTCACTCCGCATTCCGCCACTAATAAAAGACCTTTAGGCTTTTTAAGCGGATTTTGTTTCATCGCTAAAATGCCCACGATTAAAGAAAGGACGATAATAATGAAAATTACTATCAATGAAGATATTAATTCGCCAGTAATTTCAAATTTGAAGAAATTATCAAACATTTTTATCCTTTCCAACAAACGCTAAGAGGGTTAATAAAGAGATAGTTAAGTAAGAGACTACCAAGAAGATAGGTGAAACGATCACAATATTGTAGGCATACTGCAAAAACGCGAATAAGGCGGCGAATATAGCAACTAGCCCTAATCTTAGATAGATGGCAAAGATATCGAGCTTAATTCTCGCTTTGCCACCTCTCTTACTTATATAAAGTATTAACCAAGATATAGAGACGATTAAGCCCCCAAGCAGGACTGCAAGAGGGACATCATATCGCTGAAACCAAAAGAGAAATAGCGTTCCTAGAAAACCAAGGGTGGTTAATGTCGAGGAAATAATAAGCGCTTTAAATTCTACTGTTTGGTTCCAAAATTTTTTCATTATTTAACTTTGATACGTTTGAAGTTAGAGACTGGAGCAATGCCATCTTTGTATGTGAGTTTAACTTCACCTTGCACTAATGGACGTAAGTAGTCTCTGAAACTATCGCTCATACGTGTCGCGTCAATAATCATTTCTGGTTTGACGTGAGAAACGGCATTAGCAACTTTGCTTAATGGAGCGAGTTTATATTTGATCTTGTATGGGTTTTGAGAAACTCTTTCGAAGATAATCATTTTGCCAGTTCTACCTTTTAAGGCAGCTTGGACAGCTTTTTCACCTGTCTTAATAGCTTCTTTACGGTCAACTAAAGAGACATATTGTGGGAAAGCTCTTTGAATGATGGAGAATTCCACTGCTCTTGTACCGATGTCGAGTCTATTTTCGACGATTCTGCAGAGTTCAGCAGCAGCGCCACCTAATTGGGCATGGCCGAAACCGTCAACACGAACGTTGGTCATATCTCTTTCGAATTGTAAACCTTCAGAGATAGCGACTAAGGCAAAGCCTTTTTCTTTATAAACTCTTTCGACATCTTTTAAGAATTGTTCTAAGTCAAACTTCATTTCTGGTAAGTAAATGAGGTGTGGTCTTGTTTGTTCTGGTAATAAGTCAACAGAAGCTGTTAACCAACCAGCATCACGACCCATGATTTCCACGATGTGGACTTTGCCTTTTTTGAAGCAGTTAGCGTCCATAGCGAAGGCGTTAACAGAGTTTATGACGAATTTAGCAGCACTTGGGAAACCTAAGGAGTGGTCTGTGCAGGCTAAGTCGTTATCAATGGTTTTTGGCACACCGATAACTTTGACATCTTCGATACCTAATTCTTTGACTAATTTAGCAAGTTTATTACAGGTATCCATGGAGTCGTTACCACCATTGATGAAAACGTAACCAATGTTGTGCTTTTTGATGTTTTCAATAATAGCGGCATATTCAGGAGTATGGATGTCCTTTGGAAGTTTTCTTCTTGTGGTACCTAAGATACTACCTGGTGTTTGAAGAAGAAGTTCGATTTGTTCATCGTCTTCTAAACCTAAATCGATTAAATCGTCATCGATTAAGCCTTCAACACCGTGTTGAGAGCCGTAGATGTGACCGATTAAATCTGGATGTTTTTTTGCTTCTTTAATCGCACCATATAATGATGTGTTAATGACTGATGTTGGTCCACCGGATTGGATGTAAACCATGTTTTTCATAAATAGCTGTTCTCCTTTATATTTTATATAAGATATATAGTTGGCTTAGATAATTTCCATGTGGAGATGTTTTAAAACATCAAAGGCCTTTTCTTGCATATCCAAATCAAAAGAAGAGGTCGCATCTCTCACCACTTTGATTTTGGCGTATGGTGAGGCTGATGCCTTAGCGATAATCGCGTTACTGAACACGCATATATCACTCACGAGTCCACATAAGTAAATCTCATCGTAGTTGCCTTGGGCAATGTATTGACCAAGTTCTTTACTACCAAAATCATGTTTGATAAAGACTTTGGAAGAACCCACTAGATTTTTAATGGATGGATGTAACTGCCAGCCTTCTGATCCTTCGATACAGTGAGGGACAGGTAAATATTTACCTTCGTTAGTGTTCATATAATCTGCATCATGTGTATCATAGGTGAACACCACTTCATCGTTATTAGCGCGGAATTCTTTAATTAACTCCACGATGCGAGGAGCAATCTTTTCGGCGCCTTTAAAACCTAAGGCACCATCCACAAAATCATTTTGATAATCAACGACAACGAGTAATCTTTGCATATATAATCCTTTCTAGCCGATAATCACTATATCACATTCTATATTTAAAAAATATAAAAATCGAAAAAACTCATTCTTTTCCTGTTTGAATCACGATATAATAATTTTGCTTGAATTAGTCCGACGTTTCATTTAAACTGAAGGACTTCACAAT
>JBGUGI010000026.1:0-9745 GCA_045111495.1 Bacilli bacterium
GGTAAAATCACAGAAATCCATTGCACATACGACCCAGAAACCAAATCTGGTAGTGGTTTTGATGCCAGAAAACCAAATGGTACAATCCATTACGTTGAAGCCACTACAGCTTTAAAAGCAACATTTAATTTATACGAACCATTAGTGTTTGATGAAACCGAAGAAACAAAAGGCAAAACATTTATTGAAAGATTAAATCCAAACTCTTGGGTTAAACTTGAAGGTTTTGTCGAAGCTTCTTTAGCGGATACCAAACCATTAGATCATTTCCAATTCATTAGAACAGGCTATTATTGCACTGATAAAGACTCCACGAAGGATCATCTTATCTTTAATAGAACATGTCCTTTAAAGTCATCTTTTAATCAATAATAATCAGTCTTTTGCTTACATAAAAAAATAAAAAATGACATAATATTAATGTATATGTCAGGTTTTAATGTAAACGATGAAGTCATTCATTGCCGAGAAGGTTTGTCGACAATAATCGACCTCAAAAACATGAACGGCAAAGACTATTTTCTAGTGCAAGTCAATCGCATTAGTAGCGAGACCTTTTATGTGCCCGTGGATAGCGCAGGTAGTATCATCCGCTCAATCATGAGCATTAAACAAGCTGATGAATTATTACAGTATATTAAGAAAATAAGTAAAGAATTTAACGCCAACACAAAGCAAAGAAGAGATGCTTACAAGAAGAGATTATCTTCTGGTAATGTTAAAGATATTGCTTATCTATATCGTCAATTATATTTCTATAACAAAATGGGTGGCGAGCAAAACACTGAGATTAGACTTGGCCCAGTTGATTTGGATATGCTTAACTACGCTACTAACATGTTATTGGATGAATTAACAATTACTTATAACAAACCAAGAGAAGTAATTGCGAACTTTGTTGAACAAAGAATTGAATCTTTATAAGTTAACCCACTTTATTATTTCTTTATAAAGTTCGTCAACGGTTGAAATAGTGGTGTCCTCAGGACACATTTTTTCTAGTTCTTCTTTTGTTCTATAGCCATAATTCACTAGCAAATAAGGTAGGCCAACATTACTAGCACTCTCCTTATCAATATTAGTGTCGCCCACATAGAGGCAGTCCTCTTTATTTATATTATTTTCCTTAATTATTTTATTAATTAGATATGGATCTGGTTTCTTTGGATGATCTAGGTAAGAACCCTGGACGATGTCGAAGAGATTACCAAATTCTTTTTTGATAATTTTGTTGGTCAAATCGTTGTCTTTATTGGAGACTACCGCAAGACGGACTTTGCCGTATAACTTTTCTAGTAATTCTTTAATACAGGGATATGGTTTAGTGTAGTCAGCATAATGAGATAAATAATAGGACTTAAATTCATTAAAAACCGCTAAACGCTCATTATCATTTAGCGAGGATGGGGTACATCTTTGAATAAGAACAGTTGTGCCGTTTCCGATAGCTTTTCGGACGAATTCGAGGTCCTTTTCTGGTAGATTATAAAAATTTAAGCCGTGATTTACAGCGTTTTTTAAATCTTGAAGTGTATCTAGGATAGTGCCATCGAGGTCAAAAATAAGAGTTTTCATTATTTGAGATGTTTAACGACATTAATAACGTCTTCATTAAAGACTAAATCACACATGTTATCGTAGGAAGTAGATTCCTTATTGATAACCACTAAATAGCGGCCTTTGAAATAACGGATAAAGCCTGCTGCTGGATAAACTTTTAACGATGTTCCAATCACAATCATCACATCACAAGTCATGATGGCGTTAATGGATCTAGAAATAATGTCTTCATCTAAAGATTCTTCGTACAAAACAACATTTGGTTTCACGATGCCCCCGCACTTATCGCACACGGGAACTCCTTTAGAATTTAATACATAATCTAAGCCAAATAATCTGCCACATTTAGTGCAGAAGTTTTGATGAATCGTACCATGAAGTTCATAAACAATCTTTGAACCAGCTTTTTGATGAAGACCATCAATATTCTGGGTAACGACAATAACATTTTTACCCTTCTTTTCTAAATCAGCGAAGTATTTATGAGCGGCATTTGGTTGTGCTTTTGGGTAGCACATTTTATCTTTGTAGAATTCATAGAACTCTTCTGTGTAGTTCTTGAAGAATGAATGAGAAATAATTTCTTCTGGTGAAGCTTGGAATTTAGTTTTTTGATTATAAATGCCATTTGCACTTCTGAAATCAGGTATACCACTTGGTACTGAGATGCCAGCACCTGTGAAGACAACAATCTGTCTTGCATCATCAATTATTTTTTGTAAAGTTTCGTATTTGTTTTCCATGCCATTATGATAGCAAGATTGATTCGATTTGTATAACGCAATAATTAATTATGCCTATATGTAAAGAAATATGTGAAAAGTCCTGTCTAGCGTGTATAATACCCGTTGACAGAGATTTGAGATTATTTATAGCTTATATGGGAAAATTAAGATTTACTCTTACATATCTATTATTCTGGTTCGCTATTATCTTTTCGTGTTTGCTCGCGGAGAACTTTTCTTTGTTCACTAACGACCATATGGGCGGAATGGAACTAGGATCTTTATATTTACTCTCATTTTTCACCATCCTTTTACTGGTCTTCTATTACGTTTTAGAACGAAAATACAATCGCATCAAATTAGATACGGTTCTTCTTTGTATCATCCTCACATTTGGCTTGGTATCAATTCTTACTGTTTGTTTCCAAGGAACAAGAACGTTTACTGATGGCATCGGTGGTGCGGTTGGCGTTATATCTTTCTCACCAAAAGTAAAACTACAATACGTATTGCAGATTATTATTTGGTGTGCGGTTTTATATGGCGTTTTATACGCTATTACTCGCTATTCAATTTCTAGAAAATGGCTAAAATGGCTAGCGTTTATTTATATTGTTGGCTTATTAGCTTGCGCAGTCGCAGACGTTTTCCTTGAAGCCGATAAGATTATTGGTATTTTCGCTGGTAATTATAAAGGCGATATTACCTTTATCATCTATAACTCGAATGTTTGGGGACACTTGTTATTAATTGGTGTCTTTAGCTGTATCGTCTTGTGCTTAAAACGTTTCAAGATTTACTACTACATCCCAATGGTTTTCTTTGTGGTGATGATTATCTTTACATCTTGTGCTACCGCAACATTTGTTTCTTTGGCGGTAACCATTGCTTATACAATATTTGAAATTATTGCGATGTTCTATAAACAACGTAAAAAGTTAGTGACTTACTTATTTGCTTATATCGGTGGCCTTATCATCTTTGTTTCGGTATTCGCTTTGATGGTCATTGTTAACGTTGATGTTTTCTCCAACTTCTGGCAGTTCATATATCGTGAAATCATTCATAAAGACTACAGCACTTTAACATCAAGAACTGGCATATGGGCATCTGTTTTTGGTCTTTTAAGTAAGAATCCTTTAGATTTCATCTTTGGTTTGGGTTATCGAACAGGTAATGCAATCTTTACCACTTACTTCATGACATATCGTGACACGAACTTCGCTATTAGAAGTACACATAATGGTTTTATGGAAATATTCCTTAGACATGGTTTATTGGGTGTTCTTGCATATGTCACTTTATTATCAACTTTCATTGTTGGTTTAGTGCGTTTAGTGAAGATAAAGCAGTACCGTGTCGCTTATCTTTATTCATTATGCTTCTTTGGTGTTTTGGTGCACGGTATCGCCGAATCTACGACATTCTTTACACCCAATATAGGGGGTATGTACATCACTTTGGTATTCTTCCTTCCTGTCGCTAAAGAGACAAAATATGATCGTTTGAAATTGCTTAACAGGAACTTGCAAGAAAGAGAAATCCCAACACATAAACTTAGCAAAAACGAAATCTCCTATTGCTTAGTTTCATTGCTTGTTGGTTTGGTCATTTCCTTCGCAAGCGTATTCTTGTGCGTAGATAAAGTAACCAGCGTACCAGAAATCGTCACATACATCTGCTTGCTGAGTGTAAGCGTGATTGCGCTATTCGTTGCGCCTCTATTGCTAGGCGCTCGTGGCCATCGCTCATATAAGAGCGCGTTATTGCAGCCAATTTACGCAAAGAGAGTTATAATTGCTATCACAATCGTTCTAGCGGTTGTTATTAGAACATTCTTACAAGCATTCTTCATCTTCGATATTTTCTCAAGAATCATGTTTGCTTTAAGTGTATTTGCAATATTTAGTTTGGGCAGCCTATTAGCCTATGGAATAGAAGCTTGCCCTGTTTTAGATGAAATGAACAATCGTTTCACAAGACTATTACAAAAAGTCAGTAGTGAGGTGCCATATGAGTAAAGAAGAAACAGGTATCAAAATTATCACTAGTAATAAGAAAGCCCATTTCAATTATTTCTTAAGTGAATTCACAGAATGTGGCCTTGTTTTAGTGGGCACAGAAATTAAGTCCTTACGCATACACGGTTGCTCGCTTAATGACGCTTACATCGTGATAAGAAACGGGGAGATGGAAGTTATTAATATGCACATCAACCCATATGATAAAGGTAATATCTTCAACCATGATCCATTAAGAGCTAGAAAACTCTTATTACACAAAAAAGAGATTAGATGGTTTGATGACAAGCTTAAACGTGATGGTTATACCATCGTTCCAACTCGTGTCTATTTGAAAAGAGGTAAAGCAAAAATTGAGATTGCTTTAGCAAAAGGTAAAAAGCTTTACGACAAACGTGAAACTATTAAACAAAGAGACATTAAACGCAGCATTAGAAACGGAGAAGATTAATATGAGCAAAATAGATTTAAAGACATATTTCGACAAAGTCGGACATGGTGAATACCAAAGAGATAACTTTGATTCCTTTTTAACAAAGGTCAATTTTGCTTATAACATTCCATCCATTCATATCGCTGGCAGCAATGGTAAGGGCACAACCGCGAATTATTTAGCGCACATCTATCGCGCTCAAGGATATAAAGTTGGTTTATTCACTTCTCCTGCTCTTCAAGCAGTCAATGAAATGATTAATATCAACGGTCAAGACATCACTGATGATGAAATGACTAGTATCATAGATGAATTTTCAAAGCAAATCGATAAATACTCTTTATCACCATTTGAAATTCAAACATTTATCGCTCTTACATACTTCCAAAGAAATAAGTGTGATATCGCTATTATTGAATGCGGCATGGGTGGAGAAATAGACGCTACAAATATCTTTACACCAATTGCCTCTGTGATTACATCTATCAGTCTAGAACACACAGCTTTTTTAGGCCGTTCTCTTTGTGAAATTGCTTATCAAAAAGCGGGCATTATTAAACAAGAAGTCCCAGTCATTACTGGTATCTTAGATGAAGAAGCAATCAACACAATCGTGGAAGTTGCTAAAGAAAATAATTCCCAATTGTCAGTGGCAGTAGACCCAGCAAAAGTAGTGTATGAAAATAAAGGCTTTAGTTTTGCTTATGGTACATTGGCGAATCTTCGTATTAATTCCGCAGCCACATACTCACTTAAAGATGCTTGTATCGCTTTAGAAGTCATCAATAAACTAAACGAACAATTCCCAGTTAGCGAGCAATCAATTAAGTCTGGTTTAGCTAATACTTATATGCCAGTAAGAATGGAAATACTTAATGAAAAACCACTATTAATCGTTGACGGTTCTCATAACCCAGAAGGAATCAATAATCTTGTAAAATCGCTGCAAAACGTGGCTGAAAATCGTGAAATTCACGTATTATTTGCCTGTTTTAGAGACAAAAACATCGAAAGAATGATCGCCTATTTAGGTGAATATAGTAAAGACATCGTTTTAACTACTTTCCCACATGAAAGGGCTAGAACAGAAGAAGAATATTTCCTTTACATGGAAGACCATTCATTTAAAGAAAACGCTATTGAAGCACTCAAAGAAATGATGACTGCTTATCCAGATGATTGTATTTTAGTCACTGGCTCATTAGCGTTCGCTGCTTACATCAAACAAAATATTAAATAGAGGTTAATATGAAATTTAGATTTATCAAGACCAACATCCCCGTTATTCAAAAGATTTGTTTAACCGGTTTATTCATTGCTTTGTCAATGATTTTACAGAAAGTTATCGCAGTGAACTACATCGCTGCTTTCCCTTTTGTTCGCCTATCTTTTGGTGGACCAGCTTTAATCATATTTGCCTCTATCTTACTTGGACCAATTTATGGTGCTCTTGTGGGCATGGGCAGTGATGTTCTCGGATATGTCGCGTTCGATATTAAGGCGTATCCGCTGTACCCACAGATTACAGCAATCTACACACTTTTAGGTTTTGTGGCGTACTTTGTTTTCTCGTTTGTGAATTCAATTAAAAACCGCAAACTCCTTTTAGGAATTGAGATTGTTTCTCTCGCAGCTATTTGGTTAGCGGTATCTTTATTCATCATCCTCAATAATCAAATCACAGTGATGTCCACGACACATGCTGTTACTACTCCTATTAAAGTACTCGTACCAGTTATTTCTGGTTTGATATTTGCAGGACTCATCGTTTTCTCCATACTCTACAAAGGAAGAGATGAACAGCCAGTCTTCTCTCCTCTACATATTTGTTTTGCGTCATTTATTTGTGATTTCTTTGTCATCGTTTTGTTCGGTTCTTTGATGAAAGCTTTATCATTTGGTACCGCAACATTCGTGGCTATTCTTTTATGCCAAGCACTAGTGATGTTCTTTAACGTCATGCTTGATACGATGTTCATTTCTATTTTCCAAAAATATACGAAAAAGTACTTTGTGAGGTTTTAGTCATGTTGATTGAAGAAAAAGAACCTAAATTAGAACCAACTGAATCATTTGATGTTGATCCAAAAAAGGAAACAATTCACTTCCCTTGGGCGATAGCAATCATCATGGGTGTCTTGATCACACTTATCATCGCCTGCTTCATCGTCATCATGATTTTGGAACACTAAAATAGTGACGATTTTGTAAAATTTGGGTGTAAAGAGATATAAATTTCTTTACAAAAAAATGTAGGAGTGATAAGTTATTAAAAGTTAATTGTGATAGGGGGGTTCGAGATGAGAGAAAAAGTTCTTTTGATTTGCGAAGAGTGCCTCTCCCGAAACTATACAACCACAATTAAAAAGGAAGGTGCCAAAAACCTTCAAATCAAAAAGTTCTGTAAGCGTTGTAACAAGATGACGCTTCATAAGATTAGCAAATAAGGAGGTCTTCTTCATGGGTGTGAAAAAATTTACACAAGATGTTATTAAAGAAGGCAAACGTGTTCGTTGGCCTAAGAGAGATGTTTTAGTGCCATCAATTATTGTCGTCGTTATCATTGCCGCTATTACTGGTTTACTTTTAATGGGCGAAGATGCTTTAGGCAAAGGTTTAATCGATGTGCTTAAGAGCACATTCAATAAATAGGAGGTTCTACTATGGCAGATGAAGTTAAATTTACAGATAGTACAACTGATTTAAGTGAAGGCGATAGCAATGCTACTTTAGGTGAAAAAGCTTGGTACGTTGTTAACACATACTCCACACACGAAAACAAAGTTAAAGAAAATCTCAAACGCCGTGTCGAATCCATGGGCTTAGGAGATTTAATCTTCCGTATCATTGTCGCGGAACAAGAAGTGCCAGTCATGAAAGACGGCATGCCAACCGATAAGACAAGAAAGAAAAACTTATATCCAGGTTATGTCTTCGTTGAAATGATTATGACAGACTATGCTTGGTATGTTGTTCGTAATACTCCAGGTGTTACCGGCTTCGTCGGTTCCTCTGGTAAAGGTACAAAACCATTCCCAGTTCCACGTGAACAAATCGAACCAGTTCTTAAGAGAATGGGTGAAATCGATGCCGATATGTTTGACCGTTACAGTGTTGATGACTACGTTAAAGTTATCCATGGTCCATTAGAAGGCACCGAAGGTCGTATCCTCTCCATCAATAGAGATACCAAAGTTGTTGAACTCGAAACAATCTTCTTTGGTAGATCCACAAGAGTGGAAGTCGACTTCTCTGAAATTGATAAAATCTAGTTGTTAATAACAAGCAACAACTCAAACCAGTTTCTTCGGAGACTGGTTTTATTTTTGTCTAAAGAAAAACCAGCTCACAAACGGAGCTGGTCAATTAACTGTTAATAAATATTAAGCGGATTTCTTTCTCTTCTTCACGCCATTGATATTTTCACGGAAGTTTCTAATGTCCTTAGTGCCACCGACAACGAAGATGGTGTCGTCTGGTAAAAGTGAGTCATTACCACCAGGAACAAATGAACGGCCGTTTCTCATAATAAGAACAACGTTGACACCGTATTTATCTTTAGTGGCTAAGTCTTTTAATTGTTCTGGGACATAAGCACTGTTAACGACGATAGAAACAACGGAAAACTTATCATCGAGTTTATAGAAGTCTTTAAAGTCTTCGTTGCCTAAACGGTTTGCTAAGGCAACACCAGCCGCTCTTTGTGGCATGATGACTTCTGTAGCGCCTAACTTTTTCATAATTGGCACGTAGTAAGCATCATCAACACGAACGATGATGGATTTAACACCTAATTCTCTAAGAATAACAGTGGTTAAGATGCTGGCTTCGATATGAGAACCAAACGCCACGATAGCTGCGTCAACATCCTTAATACCTAATTCTTTCAAAGCTTCTTCATCAGTACTGTTAGCGACAGCGACTGTTGGAAGTAATGAACTAATCTTTTGAACGGCCTCTTCTTCGCTATCGATAGCGATAACGTCCATGCCATTGTCGACTAATTCTTCGACAATAGAAATACCGAATTGACCTAAACCGATAACGGCAAATGATTTTTTAGCCATATAGAGATACCTCCTTTATCCGATTAAAAAATCTTCCTCAACAAAACTATAATGCACACTGGCTTTTTTGTCTAAATTATTTTGGAATAATTGGAAAAATGCCATTGGTCCTAAATGACCTAATAACATTAAGAAGCAGAGAACTATCTTTGCTCCAATGGAGAAGAATGGTTCTAATCCTGTATAGAAACCGACATTCCCAAAGAATGAGAAGACGGAGAATAAATACATTGCGTATAAATTGTCTTCAAGTTTTGGATCAACACTTTGCCCATTTACTTGAGTAACGCCGAAGAAACCAACAGCCACGAAGGCAATGATAATAATGGTTACAACCAAGAAGACTGTGGTCATACTTTTAGCAATAATATTTTCAGAGAATGTACGCTTGAAAGGCGCTAAACGCTTACCACTAAAGTAAGAGAGAATGGATGTGATAATGATGAAGACTGTAGTGACCTTAATACCACCAGCTGTAGAAAGTGGTGAGCCACCAATGAACATCATCACTGCACAAATCATTCTGCCTGGCAAAGATAAATCGCTTTGAGAATAAACGCTATATCCGGCAGTACGACAGTTGATAATTTGCATGATTACTTGGAAGATACTCATTGGGTTTTCTGACTTCAATCCATCGGTAAAGAAAAGAAGGAGAGAACCAACAAGAATTGAACCAATAGTGGTGACGAGAATAATCTTTGTAAATGATGACCAACGACGTGGATTTCTATTCTCAAAAACAGTGTCAATTATGACTAAGAAAGAGATACCACCGAGGAGTGATAAAACAGCATTGTAAATATTGAAATAGTAGTATAACCAATTCGTGGATTCAATTGCTTGTCCTGTATTAGCGAATAATCCCCCAATTAATGAGTTCGTGGAATTGAATAAATCAAAGCCAGCGTTGTTAAAAGATGAGATGGAATGGAAAAC
>JBGUGI010000027.1:0-2087 GCA_045111495.1 Bacilli bacterium
AAAAGATGATTCTTAAGAAGTTCCTCGGTATTGAGACGCACTCCAAGGGAATTAATGGTATCAAAGATTTTATGCTCATTTTCGTTGTTGTCCAAATTGATGGAGATGAACACTGTACGAGCCATGATATTGTTTACATTAATCTTAGAAATATCCACATTACTCAGGAAAAAATTGAAAGCCTTAATCAAATTGCTTGTTTCTTCTCCATTAATAGGTTCTGCTTTCTGGTGATATGCAATTTTCTCAAAAGCGTCCTTATCCGCTAGGGAATGACGTATTGTAAGGCTATTATCATCAAGCATAAAGCGCTTTTCAAAGAGATGTACATTTGGGTCTATAAGTCCCATTACCTTAATAAATAAGGCAAAAGTTGTTAGACGCTGTTGGCCGTCAATGACAGTCTGCCTGTCGAACTCTTCTCCCTCATGGCCCCTGTCTTTAAGAATAATTGAACCAAAGAAATACTCTTCATCAGAATTAGAGATATACTCCATATCCTTAATGAATCGCAACCACATCTTTTCATCCCATACGTAGGCTCGCTGATAGAAGGGAATGTAGAAAACACGCCCATCGCTAAGAACCTTTGTTATTTTTTCCTTGCTTGGTGTCATTTGCTTATCTTCAATTAACTTACTTGTTAGCTACAATCATAGAACTTTTAATTACTGTTTCGTTCATAAATTGCTTCATTTCATTGAAAAATGGGATTCTATTTAATTGACTCCTGAGACATGAGATACTGTTTGTATTCTCTCACAAGAAGTTCTTTAATATCAACTTCTAGTAAATCAGCTATCTTCAGCAAACATGCCACATCAGGTTGAGAGGTGTTAGTACACCATTTACTCACTGTAGATGGATTTACACCAAGTTGTTCTGAAAGCCACTTGCTTGTACGCCTCTTTTCAAAGAGAACCATCTTTATTCTATTTACTGCTTCCATGTTAATCGGAGTTTAATGCCTACAAAGATAGTGATTTATTCTCACTTTATTCCATAATTTCCCCATTTAAAGCGCAATTTTATGTTTTTTTACGATTTCCGCCACGAATTGAAATGTTAAACATAAAAAAGGACACCTGTCAAGAGCAGACGGCAGGTGTGCTTTATGTTTAATCAGCCGACGACAATCAATTTATTGCCATCAAGATCGTACTTAATATGCTTAGAGAAATCAATGGTATGACCATCACTAAGCACAGACAGATCTATTCCTCGTCGTTGGAACTCATCAATAAGTGCTTGGTCGTGATAGGCTCGCATACCAGTCCAACCGGTATTACCAACCAGATGATTAAATACTGTTACTAACTCTGGAATCTGCATGTCTGCAAATTGCAAGGCATACTTCGCGTAATAAATGTGCTGTTGCATAACTTTTTGTTTTTGAAGTGAATAATAATCTTCCGCATCGTACTGACCACCGTGGCTAAGCTAAAGCTCGGTTGGCGAGTCACCCTTTCGGGCACTGCTCTTGATGCTTATCGGGGACAAAGGTACTATTTTTTTCTGAAATACAACAATAATTCCAATAATTTTCCCTTACCCTAACTTCATTTTGTATTTTGTAATGCCCCAAGTTATAAGGAGAGCTAATAATAGGTTACAATTTATAAGTGTACTTCTTATCGAGTTCATTGTTTCTTCCTGACCGCTTATGACAAAAAACAGCATGACAAGAAGATTAAGAATCGCATATACGACTATGTATATACCCAAAATCTTGAAGAACTTCTTTAGATAACGAACTGCGATTGGATTAGGCTTAGAATCCTGCCTGTCACTCAAATTGGAAACTGCGTCTTTGACCGCAGCTCCTGTGCCAACGGTCAAACATCCCAATCCAAATAACGACAATGTTATCATCAATATATCCATATGCCATTAAATCTTGTACAAAGATAGCACTTAATTATTTAATGCAGTAAGTTTCCAATTGTCTTTTATACATTATTAAAGGTTACAGCCATAACGCAGGTGGATAGTGAAATTCCATAATAAATGTAAAAAGTCAGTCTGAGAAGTTGCTCTTTCCGTTGAAATTTACTGAATTTCAGCGAAATTTAGTACCTTTGTGCCTG
>JBGUGI010000028.1:0-6071 GCA_045111495.1 Bacilli bacterium
AGATAACTGTGTCTTAGGTAATTCATGTGAATTTAAAAACGCCATTCTTCTCTATCACGTCCAAGTACCACATTATTCCTATGCTGGTGATAGTGTTCTTGGTAACTACGCTCATATGGGCGCAGGTAGCATCTGCTCTAACTTAAAGAGTGATGGTAAGAATATCGTCATTCATGGTGAAAAAGATTATGAAACTGGTTTAAGAAAAATAGGCGCTATCTTAGGCGACTATGCGGATATTGGTTGTCAGTCCGTCTTAAATCCAGGCACAGTCATTGGTCAACATTCTCAAGTCTATCCATTAAGTATGGTGAGAGGTGTTGTCCCAGAAAATAGCATTTATAAAGCAAAAGATAATATTGTTGTCAAAGAAAAGAGGTAGTCGAAAATTATGAAAGTTGTCGTTGGCAGTAATGAAGAAATCAGCAAGCTTATCGCTGAAGAATTTATCAAACAAGTGCAAGCTAAACCAAACAGTGTTTTAGGCTTAGCGACAGGTACATCCCCAATTGATGTCTATGCGAATATGATTAAGGCCTGCAAAGAAGGTCGTGTCTCCTTTAAAGATGTCGCGACATTCAACCTTGATGAATATATCGGTTTAGAAGGAACACATGATCAATCATATCGTTACTTCATGAATAAATATTTATTCGATGGTTTAGATATCGATAAAGCGCGTACACACGTTTTAAAAGGTGTTGGTGATTATTTAGCTTACGCTAATCAATACGATGCGGAAATCGCCTCTTTTGGTGGCATTGATCTCCAAATCTTAGGTATTGGTAGTGATGGTCACATCGCTTTTAATGAACCAGGCACTCCATTTGATTCCTTAACCCATGTCGCAGAATTAACAGAACAAACAATTAAAGATAACTCCAGGTTATTCAATGATATCTCTGAAGTTCCTACCAAAGCGGTCACTATGGGCTTAAAGAGCATTATGAACGCTAGAAAGATTGTTCTTATCGCTACTGGTAAAAACAAAGCACAAGCAATCTATAACTTATTAAAAGGTCCAATGACCGAAGAAGTTCCATGTTCCATCCTTCAAAAACACCCAGATTGCACAATCTATGTTGACGAAGATGCTTACAGCATGGTGAAGTAATCAATAATCAAAAAATAAAAAAGTGGATCGCCAAATAAATCGTGATCCACTTTTATTTTGTCGCTTATAATCATTATTTATCGAAAAGTATTCTTTCGGCTTCTTCTAAAGAAAAGTATTGCCTTCTTTAGTATCATTGTAACCCTTTTCTAACTCTTTATTTAATTGAATAGGCGTTAATTCTTCGATGTAAATCGGTTTGTTTTTATTTTTATCATTTCTCATATGATTATCCTCACATTAAATTTTAATCACTTTTCCGCACTTATTACATCTTAAACCACCAGGCACAATAGAGAGTATGCCCCCACAATCGGGGCATATTTTCTTTTCTATCGCTGTTCGTAGTTCTTTTTGATAATCTCTTCTCTCTTTAATAGTCTTTTGGATGTTTGCTAAATGCATCTCATCATTCACATCCGCTTCGGAATATAGAAGAGTGTTATAGATACTTTCAATAGTCGATTCATTTAATGGATTATCAACAGTGATTAAGTTAATTCTTTTTAAGATATCTTCAGGACCACAGACATTAAATAAATCTAACCCGTCCCCGTTATTTTTAACTAAAACAATAAAACAGTAGATGGGATAATCTCTTCCAATAATTCGCTTAATCATACGGATATGAGATTGATTTTGTTTTAAAGGATTGTGGAATGTTTCAATCTTCATCCTTCCTTTAAACGGGAATGTCTTTTTCCAATAGGAGTCATCCTCTCCACCTTCAATATTTCCAAAGTAGTTCTTTGTTTCAATAACAAAAATACCATTGCTTCGAATGAGTATATGGTCAATTTGATGTGAGACTTGATTATCCCCTAATAGTACTAGGTTATTAATTAAACGATGGAAAGATTTATCGGCATCTAAAATAGAGGCGACCAGACGTTCGCCTTCTTCGCCTCTTTTCAGTTTTCCTTTATTGCTCTTCGCCATTCAAGATTGGTTTTAAGTATTTGAGTGAGTTTTCATTAAGTAACTCATTAAGTAAGAAGCCAAATGTTTCAATGGCTTCATCTTCATGATTTAAACCCACTGCAGTGTAATGTAATTCTAAATAATCACGATCTTTGATATTAGTGATGTACGCTCTAAACCAAGGATTGTTTTCGTTAAAAGCGTTAATTAAATATAAGTTATCATATGTTCTTTCAATGACATCGAATGTTAAGAATAAGTGAATTGTGCCACTAGAGTACGCCACAAATCTGCAGTATACAGAATTAATAAAGTATTCTTTCGCAGTAATTTGGCTATGGAGTGTGACTGAATTAGCATCTTCTTCATGAACTTGAAGGCCAATCTTTTCACCCATTTTTAATAGTTTTTCTTTTAAATTATTAAGATTCATATGATATACCTCGATTTATTTCCCAAACATTATAACATAATTAACTTTTATTAAGTTATGCACTTGTGTAAAATAGTGGGGTATGAAATTAAGCATTGTAGTTCCTTGCTATAACGAAAGTAAAGACATCGCTAAAAACGCGGAAATTATCAAAGATAAATTAAAAGAACTCAACCAAGACTATGAATTAATCTTAGTTAACGATGGCAGTAAAGATAACACTAAAGAAGTTATCGAATCCATCGAAGGAGTAAAAGCTTTATCTTACGATGTTAACCGTGGTAAAGGTGGTGCGGTTAAATACGGCATTGAAAACGCCACTGGCGATTATGTTTTATTCATGGACGCTGATTTAAGCACAGACTTAGAAGCCATTAAACGCACGATGGAATTAGCCCCTAACTACGACATAATCATCGGTAGTAGACACGCTAAAGATAGTGTTATTAAAAAGAAACAACCAGCCTTAAGAGTGTTTATTGGTTGGTGCTGCCGTAAACTTGTTAATATGAAGTTCCACTTCAAATATAAAGACACTCAATGTGGCTTTAAAGCGATGAGAACTGATGTCGCTAAAAAGATTGTGGGTAAACAAGTCGTCAACAACTTTGCCTTTGATGTTGAATACTTATATATCGCTAATCTAAATAATTTATCCATTTATGAAATGGGTGTTATTTGGTCTGATGACCGTGGTAGTACTGTTTCACCATTAAAATCATCCATTAAATTCTTTAGGGATTTATCATTTATTAAAAAGCATAAAAAGACTTATTTGTTCGACGAAGAAAAGTAAGAGCCTATGGCTCTTTTATTTTGAAACAAATAGTACAAACTATACTTGCAAATGCACATAAAATTTAGTAAAATAAGGTGCAAATGAAAGAAAATACTAACTACTCGAAGATACAAAAACTATTTAAATACAATGGTGGATTCATCACTAGAGCAGATATTAATTCCGCAAATATACCATCATGGTTTCTTTCTGATTTTGTAAAAAGAAATAGCCTTGTTAAAGTTGCGCCTGGTTTTTACGCTTCTAGCGATTTTATAATCGATGATCTGTTTATTCTTCAAAAAAGATTTCCAAAATACATCTTTTCTGGAATGAGTGCTCTATATCTACATGGGCTTACCGATAAGATTCCAACTGTAATCGAGGTTACTGCGCCTCAAAACTATAATCCATCAAGAAAGGTAATTGATAATCTCTCCATTCATAAAATATCTAGTGATGATAAATATTGCCTCGGAATAGAAGGAGCAAAAACAATGTTTGGCAACATCGTTAGAACATATGATGCAGAACGTACAATATGCGATGTGATTAAATATCGTGATAGGTATGATTCTGAAACGTTTGTTAAAGCAATTAAGTCATACATTAAAAAAGTAAATAATCAAATCAAACTCTTTAGATATGCTAAAGAACTTGGAATAGAAAAAAAGGTTTACGAAATGATGGAGGTCCTCGCAAATGAGAATTAATAAAGACTCACTCAAGGCCAGGGCCAACAATATGTCAAAAATGTCAAATATTTCGAGCAATGTTGTCTACAATCGTTTTTTCTATGATGCTTTCTTATCTCGATTATCAAAATCACAATACAAAGATAATTACGTTCTCAAAGGAGGTCTTTATCTATCATCCGTTCTAGGAGTTAGCACTAGAAACACTATGGATATTGATTTCTATGCTAAAAGAATCAAAATGGAAAAAGATCGTGTTGTTGAAACAATAGACACTATTTGTAGCATTGATGCAAGCGATGGAATCACCTTCAAAGTGATTGACACAGTAGATATAAGGCAAGAAGACAAATATGGTGGATTCCAAGTTAGAGTGTTAGGCAAACTTGAAAACATACGTCACGAATTCGTTATTGACATTGCGACAGGCGATCCAGTTGTGCCTACTGAAAGAAATTATCGATATAGATGCTTGGTTACTGGCGAAGAGCTACCACTAAAAGTCTATAGTCTAGAGAGTGTTATCTCAGAGAAGTTGCAAACAGTCTTGTCTAGAAGTATTGCCAATAGTAGAAGCAAAGATTACTATGACTTGTATATTCTTCGTGAGGCTCAACTAAGCAATGTTGATTTAGAAACGCTTAAGGAAGCCTATAGACAGACTTGTAATTATAGAAAATTTTCCATCACAAAGGACGATGCTATTTTATTGATTGATGAGATTGGGAGCAATCAGCAGGTGAATAATAGATGGATTGCATACACAAAAAAAGTTAAATATGCAGAAGGAGTGGATTTTAAATCTGTTATTTCCGACATCAAAAAATGGGTTAACGATATTTATTAAATAATCAAAGAAATAAGCGAATCGTCTTTTAACAAAATAGACAAATCATCCTCGTTATTAATGACGAGGTTTTTTGTTTTCTCGTAGTAGCGGTTAATTGCTCTATCGGTAGGGGTTTTAGCTTTCTTATAATTGTCTTCAGTAAGACCCTCTAATTGTTCTTCAATTAAAGTAATCATGCATCTGCGGAGTAAAGCGATTAATGAGGTTTCTAACCAACAATCAATCCCTTTATTAATGCGTTTTAGTTTTATGAATAAATCTAAACCATCATCTGGGTTATGCCATAAATCAGCGAAGATATAATCATACTTCTTCTTATTAGCAGCATAACTAATCGCATCATCACAAATAATAGTGATTTTGCTTTTATTTCTAAATGATGGGAACAAGACCTTATTAAATAAATTAATAATGTTTTTATCTTTTTCGATAATAGTGATGTGCTTAATTTCACTTTTCTCACTCATCATAAATGGGACATAGCCCATTCCTAAACCAAGCACTAATACATCACCTTTAGCCTTTTCAATAAAGGGCTTCATTGTTTCAATTTCATTAGGGTTAAGTGACATCCAGACATTATTGCCTTGGCATAACGCTAGATAAGAAAACTTTTCTTTAAAGAAACCAATATTGCTAAGCTCTTGATATTTATCGTTCACATTAATTTCATCATATGGAAATGTTTGATATGGTTCATAGCTAATCTTTTTAATAGAGTAACCATTAAAACTCCCATTAGCTTTGACTGTTTTAGCGTATAAATCATTTTCATACACTTTTGGATTTAAACATTTGATGCGGTCATGCACAAACTCTTTGAGAATGTCTCTAATTTCTTGATCGTCTTTATCTAATTCAAAATTCTCAAACATCATTTCAAGCATCGCATCTTCTGGCGACTGATATTGTTTAATCCTATTAACATCAAAAAAGTCAGTGTAATTACACGCTTCACTTAATAGGTCTGCAACCCAAGTATTGATTTGATTGGTTTTTATAATGCTATCTATTTGATCTTTAAGAAAGATATTGTCAGTAATTTTCATGCTTTTATGATACAACAGATATACGTATAATATGTATATCAATTGAGGAATTTGATTATGAAGAAGTTTTTTAAGGGTTTATTAATTACCCTTGTTGTGATGATTATCTTACCTATCGCTCTATTATTTATCTTTGTTTTTGACACCGGCAAAATGGCGGTCGCATATGATGATAACTTCACCCAAGAAACAATGACCAAAAAACTTGTCGTCGATTCTTTAGACCACACA
>JBGUGI010000029.1:0-7281 GCA_045111495.1 Bacilli bacterium
GCAAAACATCCGTGATGTCCAACCTTATCCAAGAACAAGTAATAGCATTAAATACTAGGAGGTAACCCCATGATAGAAGAAGTTGTCGATAGTGAAAAAGTTGCCCGTAAGCAACGACTTAAAACACGTCTATTATGGATCGTTATTGCGCTTGATATCCTCATCTTTGGATACGCTGCTTACGAGATAATAGCTATTATCATTCAATTAACACACCAAGTGTAAAAAAGAACCTCTCATTCGAGAGGTTTTCTTTTATTGTTGCATTGGTTGATCGTTTTGTGGTGGGGTAGAAGTATTTTGATCAAAGTTTTCTAAACTCTTTTCGAATACTTTCTTAGAAAGTTTAATGCCCCTGATGGTTCTTGCTAAATAGGCTTGGGCTGCAATCATATACCAAGTACCACCGATGACAACACATGGAATATAAATATATGACCAGATAGCTTCAACAGCGAAGTGTGGCTGATTAGCGAGCTTTGGCCAATCAGAAATCACTTTCCATTTACCAAAGAATGTGGAGTAGATTTCTGGATCACTGAAGTCCCAAGTGAAAAGTAGTGTACCAAAACCATTTGTAGTGTTGAATGGATCATATGTCCAATCTTTCACAATGGCATTTCTAATACAAATAGTGGCAATACCAGCGAGGATGATAATAATGCCAATCCAAGCTTGTTTAATGAATAAGCGGATATTCTTTTTAGCCGCATACATTCTTAATTGATGTGGTGTTTTAACAATGTGATTAGTAACAACATCACTGACCAAGGTATCGCATTTCTTACCTTGCCATTTCATCGTTCTAATCATGATGGAACCAATAATACCGATTAAAACAAAGATAATGATAATGACGAAAAGAAGGGCGATAAGCACTCTTTTATCATTCTCGGTCATCTTAATCATTAATACTGGATTCATTTCTTACCTCAATCATCAAATCTAATATCAACACCGCTGTCGGTGTCATCTTCATATTCATCAGCGTCAGTGTAATCGTTATTACCTTTTGGCTTATACACTTCAAGGATTTCATTGCTTTCATCTCTCATGACTGGTTCGTCATTAAAAGGATCTAAGAAATCCGCGAGTGGAGCATCATCTGCTTCTTTATCAGAGATTAATTCTTCTTTGGCTGGTTCTACTTCTGGTTCAGGCATTGAAGGCGCTGGAGCAGGAGCGGGCTCTGGAATAGGAGCAGGTGCTGGTTCAGGTTTTATTTCTTCTTGGAAACAAGCTTGTTCCACGTTTTGTGGAGCAGGACTACTTATTGGAGTAATAATAGGCGCTGGTTCCTCAACGAAATTATTTTCATCAAGCATTTCTTCAAAAACCATATTGTTTTGTGGTCTTTCCACTTGTGGTTGTGCTTGCGGTTGAGGTTGAGGATTTCTTGCAGCTTCTTCCGCTTCTCTTTTTAAGCGTAACTCTTTATCTTCAGGTAATTCTGGGAAGAATTTTTGACCAGTGAAAAAGAAGATAATTGATTTAAATAATTGGAAGATAAACGCTAATAAGCCAATAACCGCAAAAAGTGCCAAAACTACTAGGAAGAATGGGCACAAAATGACATATAGGATACCGCGTCCGAACGCTTTAAGTAAATCTACCATCGTAATATTATTTTAAATATTAGAATTGTGATTTAGCAAATAGTTTTGAAAGAAACTTGTGAAAGCAATTCCAAGTGGGAATAAACCAAAGAGCATAAAGCCCATTGGTTTATCTATTTTAGTAAAGAAAATAACAAACAAAGTAAACATAATTAGGAAAGAAATTCCTAAGATGACATACACTAGTGGTTTCTTGCATGAAACGATATGGAAAAGTAAGAAAACCGCAAAATAGAACGATAAAGCAATAAACGCCAAGGCAGGTGGTCGATAGGTAAAAGCAAATATTAAACCGATCACTAAACAAGCAAGCAAACCACCTATATAAGGAATAAAAGAGTTAACACGTGTATTAGTTTCGACACCAATTTTCTTAATTTCAGTTAATAAAACAAAATGTGTTAATGAGCATTGAGTTAAGGCGATAAATAGAATGAATAAATGCATTAATTCTTCACGATATGCAAATTCATTAAGTTTAAAAATGGTTAAGAAAGTAACCACAATATCCGCATTACTTAATAAGTTAATAAGAGGAATAAACGCATATGTTAGAACCACTTCAATTAAAGTGGAGCATAAGATCATCCAGAAAGGATTGATTTGTTTATCTAAAAGTAAACCAATAACAAAGCCAGAAATAACTGCAGGGACGATATAGAAGATTGTATCCGCAATATTAAATATCAAACATAAGCCAATACTGGCAATCGCGTAGATAATGTAATACTTCTTTTGACAGAAATAAGAAACAACCGCACTGACAAAAGGTAATAACAAAATTAATAGAATCATCATAAATGGCACATAAGTATCAAGGACGATAAAAACTAAATTAATCGCGGTCATGATGGCCATATATGTGATGTTATGGACTAATGATGTTTTTTTGCTAAAAAGCGCCATACAATTATTTTACATTTTTTGTGAACAAAAATAATAAAAACTCTTATACTTTTGTTATGACATTGCGATTGCTATTCGTTTCGCTAACGTCATTAGCGATAGTGGTGTCTTGTTCGCCGACAAGAGACATCACGAATAACAAAAGCGCCATTGAACAACAAGAAATCATTAAAAATCACCAAATCCCTTATTTAGAAGCCTTGAATCAAAAGGAAAATCACTACATCATTTTCATTTATTCTGAAACGTGTGGCTATTGTCACGATATGATGGGTGAAATCATAGATTTCGCTAAAAGTGAGATTTTACCAACTTACTTCATTAATACGCAAAATTATGAAGTCCCAATTTTTAAAGAAATCAAAGAAAACATCACTAGTATTGATGAATTAGGTATTTTAGGAACACCCTCAATACTAGAAATAGAAAATAAAGTAGTTATCAGAAATATTGCTGGTATCGATAAGTGTTTATCATTTCTTATCGATAAAAGAATTAGTTAATTATTGCATGTACGTGCTTTTCTTTGCTAATATATTGTTAACAATATATGAATTATCAAAACGAATTAAATGAAAATCAATTTGAGGCTGTCACCACTGACGCCCAACATGTCCGTATCATTGCCGGTGCCGGTAGTGGTAAGACACGTGTTTTAACATATCGTATTTCCTATCTCATTAGTGAAATGCATGTTTTACCATGGAAGATTTTAGCGATTACCTTCACTAACAAAGTCGCTAATGAAATGAAGACACGTGTGGATAAGATGCTTCCAACTATGAGCCAAGACTTAACGATTAGAACATTCCATAGTTTCGCGGCTTATTTCTTACGTCATGAAATATCAGTTATTGGTTTCCCTGCTTCGTTCACTATCTTAGATGAAGAAGATCAAACTAAATTAGTTAAAGATATCGCTGCGACAATGGGCTTTAAGAAAAGCGATAAGATTGTGGGTAAAGCCTTAGGCTATATTGGTAAACAAAAGTTATTAGGCAAATACCCTGATGATATTAAAATCGTTAATCAACAATTTGAAGATGAAAAGACATGCTTAGAAATCTATCAAACATACGAAGAAGAGAAATATAAAAACTACTCCTTAGATTTTGATGATTTATTGCTTCAAACAAACTATATCTTAGAAAACTTCCCAGATATTCGTTATAAATGGCAAGAGAAGATAGACCATATCTTAATCGATGAATTCCAAGACACTAACGACATCGAATATAAGATGATTAATTTTTTACAAAAACCATTTACATCACTCTATGTCGTGGGTGATCCAGACCAAACAATTTATACCTGGAGAGGGGCTAATCAAAATATCATCTTAGATTTAAATAAGCGCTACCCTGATATGATTACTGTGGTTTTGGATAGAAATTATCGTAGTACCCAAGCTATCTTAAACGCGGCTAATAAACTCATTGCCCATAATAAACTCAGAGTAACTAAAAACTTATACACTAATGAGTTAGGTGGTGAACCAATTACTGTTAACTGTTCACCTTCTGGTCGATTAGAAGCTGATTATGTCGCTAGAGAAATAAATAAACTTAAAACCTATGGTGGATATAACTATAGCGATATTGCTTTGTTGTATCGTTCTAACTACATCACCATGGACTTTGAAGCGGCTCTGACCCGTTATCAAATACCATATAAGATCTTTGGTGGTACAAAGTTCTATCAAAGAAGAGAAATCAAAGACGTTTTAGCCTATTTCCATTTAATCGTTAATGTCAAAGATGATATTTCTTTCTCACGTATTTTAAATGTTCCAAAAAGAGGTTTTGGCGAAGCATCAGAAAACTTATTAAAGAATGAAGCTAGCCTCGCTAATAAATCAATGTATGAATATATCCAAGATGTTGATCCAAAAGATTCAGAAATCAAAACATCTTTAATCAACTCTCTTAAGAGCATGGTCAAACTCATTGATATCGCTCGAGAAGATATTAAAAAGAACGAAGAAGTATTTTCTAAAATCTTAGAAGATATGATTTGGTCAGTTGGCTATCAAGAACACTTAAGAAAAGAAGATGATGGTGATGAACGTATTGAAAACGTTAAAGCCTTATTTGAAGATATCCGTCACTTCTTAAAAAATAATCCATCATCCACTTTTGATGAATATTTACAAAACATTGCCTTATTAAGCGCCCAAGATGAAATCATTGATGGTGATCATGTCACCTTAATGACAGTGCACACTGCAAAAGGATTAGAATACCCCGTGGTCTTTGTTTTAAGATTTAACCAAGGTGTTTTCCCTAACCAAAGAGCGATGCTTGAAGGTGGCTATATCGCTATGGAAGAAGAAAGAAGATTAGCCTATGTCGCTATGACAAGAGCGAAAAAGAAACTCTATCTCACCTTAGCAATGGATTATTCCTACGTCTTACAAGGAAGTTTAATCCCTTCCCAATTCTTAAAAGAATCTGGTAATGAAGTGGTGCAGAATAGAGACAATATGTTCCATAGTGGTCCACGTCTTCAACCAGCTAGACCAAAGGTGTATCATTTTGATGATGGTGATCATTTAGATTTTGATAGAGAACCTAAAAAACCAAGCACTCCAATTTTTGATGATATCACTAATGATGTCACTGATTGGAAAGTTGGAGATATTGTCATTCATAAAAAACTCGGTAAAGGTGTCGTTGTTGCCTTAGAAGGTGATGACATCATTAAAGTTAATTTCGAAGAACATGGAGAAAAATCAATATTAGGAACCCATCCAAGTGTTTCTAAGGGAGGACATGAAGCATGAGTGTCAAAGATAGAATAGATGAGATTCGTAATTTATTAGAGAAATATAACTACGAATACTACGTATTAGATAATCCATCTGTAAGCGATGCGGAATATGACCGCTTAATGCAAGAATTAATCATGCTCGAAAACGATAATCCTGAATATCGTTCTCCTTTAAGCCCAAGCCAAAGAGTAGGCGGCATTGTCCAAGATAAATTCAAAGAAGTCACCCATAAAAGAATGATGCTTTCTTTAGCTAACGCTTTTAATGAAGATGATTTAAGAGACTTTGATAAGAAAGTCAGAGAAATCACTGGCTTAGATAAAGTCACCTATATGGCGGAAATGAAGATTGATGGTCTTGGTATGTCACTCAGTTATCATGGTAATTTAGAGTACGCCGCTACTAGAGGTAACGGCACTACTGGTGAAGATGTGACCGCTAATGTGATGACCATTAAATCAATACCATCTCACATCAATTTAAACGAAGACTTTGAAATTAGAGGCGAAGTCTTCATGCCTAAGAAGTCCTTAGAAAGACTCAATAAAGAAAGAGAACAAACTGGCGAACCATTATTCGCTAATGCAAGAAATGCTGCCGCTGGTAGTATTAGACAACTTGATAGTTCTATCGCTGCTTCGCGTGGCTTAGATGCTTTCTGGTATTACTTTGTTAATGCTGCTGATTTCGGCATTAGATACCATAGTGAAGCTCTCAAAATGGCGGATTCTCTTGGCTTTAAAACAAACCCAGAAAGAAGATTATGTAACGGCATTGATGAAGTGCTTAAATACATTGATGAATATACCGAAAAACGTCCTACCTTAGCGTATGATATCGACGGCATCGTTATTAAAGTTGATGATATGTCATTGTATGACAAGCTTGGCTATACAGCGAAAACCCCAAGATGGGCTATCGCATATAAATTCCCACCTGAAGAAGTGATCACTAAATTAGAAGATATCATCTTCACTGTCGGTAGAACTGGTAAGATTACCCCTAATGCTGTTTTAACTCCAGTAAGAGTCGCAGGATCAATGGTGCAAAGAGCCACTCTTCATAACGAAGACTTTGTTAAAGATAAAGACTTAAAGATTGGTGACTATGTCGTCATCCGTAAAGCGGGTGATGTCATTCCAGAAGTCGTTAGACCAGTCATAGAAAGAAGAACGGGCACAGAAATCCCATTTGTGATGATTAATAACTGCCCAGTCTGTGGCTCACCTTTGGTGAAAAAAGATGCGATGCACTTCTGTTTAAACCCACACTGTGACGCTAGACAAATTGAAAGTATCATCCATTTCTCTAGTAAAGACGCGATGGATATTGAAGGCTTAGGCGAAAGAGTCGCTGAACAATTCTTTAACCAAGGTTTCTTCAGAAAAGTCAGTGAAATCTATACTTTATATGAACACCGTGAAGAAATTATTTCTTTAGACGGTTGGAAATCTAAATCAGTGGATAATCTTATCCAGGCTATTGAAAATAGTAAAGCCAACTCCTTAGAAAGAGTGCTCTTTGGTTTAGGTATTAAAGAAGTCGGCGCTAAGATGGCAAAAACACTAGCGAGAAAATATCTCAATATCGATAACTTAATTGCCGCTAGTGAAGAAGAGTTATTAGAAATCGCTGATGTTGGTCCAGTCGTTGCTAGAAGTATTGTTAACTTCTTCGCCGATGAAAGAAATATGGAAACAGTTAATGCCTTAAAAGCGCAAAAAGTGAACTTTGAATATAAGGGTTCAACGGTCTCGGCTGCGGACTCCTATTTCTCTGGCAAAACCGTGGTTTTAACGGGGACGTTATCTAGTTATGGTAGAAAAGAGGCCACTGAATTACTTGAAAATTTAGGCGCTAAAGTGACCGGTTCTGTTTCTAAAGCCACAGATGTTGTTATCGCTGGTGTAGAAGCAGGTAGTAAATTAGATAAAGCACAGGCCTTAGGAATTACCGTCTTAAACGAAGATGAATTCCTCGCGCTTATTA
>JBGUGI010000030.1:0-8437 GCA_045111495.1 Bacilli bacterium
TAAATGTCGTCAATGTGCTTTTCGTTGATGATCTGGAAGAAGTCTTCAAATCTTTCGTCACAGTAATTGATAAAGATATCCTCTTTATTATTGAAGTAACGATAGAAAGACATTCTAGATACGCGAGCTTTAGAACAAATATCGGTTACACTGATTGATTCGTAATCATATTTCGACATGAGATAGTATAGCGAAATCGTGATGTAATCCTTTGTGCTATGTTTGCGAGAAATCATATGAATGACCTCCTTATATCCGTTGCAAGTGTAACATAAGAAAATGTT
Source organism: Bacilli bacterium (assembly GCA_045111495.1). GTDB lineage: Bacteria > Bacillota_I > Bacilli_A > RFN20 > CAG-826 > RUG14515. The sequence continues at coordinate 285 of JBGUGI010000030.1, forward strand.
ACATACAAAATAAATTTCAAAAAAAACTTATATTTGGAAATTTTTATATAATAAAGTTGCTAAAATAATAGAAAAAATAATACAATGAAATATATGGAAAAATGTACAAGAAAAGTTAATTCATTTAGTGTGACTCGTTCAGTATATTTGATGGGTCTATTTGATTGGAAATTAATTAATGAAGAAAAAAAGGAAAATGCCCCTTCAATTTTGACATTTGAAAGGGACGAAAATGTTCCTTACTATCAAGAAATGGTGGAGATTGAAAAAGAGACTTCTCCGCATCTATTACCTTTCTGGGTTTTAGCGGTCCCAGTCTCTATTGCTTTTATCATCATGACTGTCTTTTTAATCCTCTTTTTAACGATGAAAGAAACTTTTGACGCTAAAAAGAATTTGTTCTTTTTCCTCATTCCATCGATGGTTTTATTACTCGCTGATACATTGCTATTTTACTATCGCAGTAGACAATTGATGAAATATCTTCAAAATGAAGATACAATAGTTAAAGAAGCCGAAGATAAAATTAAACAATTGAAAGCTAAGTATGGAAAGTAAGTACGTCAAAGTTAAAGCCAAGAAAGTTGACAAGACCATAGATTTCTATGCTTCTTTTGGTTGGACTCTCGCGGAAGATAAAGAAGAATTACCAAATGGTAAAGTCGGTTTGACATTTGAAAGAGATAAAGAGAGATTAGATAGTTCCTATCACACTGTTAAAAGAGGTGAAAGACTCTATCAAAAGATTTCTCGCCCATATCCATTAGGCGCTCTTATCGCCTTAGGTATTGGCTGTGTCTTCTTGGTCCTTTATTTCGCCTTAAGACAAGCGTTTGCCTACTATATCATTTTCCTCTATGCTGCTTTAACCTTCTATGCGATTACTATTTACATGCTAATCGTCTTCCTTATTGTCATTCTTCACGCTCGTATGCTGCTCAATAAAATCGTTTACAATGTGGGTTTAGAAGCGGGCACTTTAAGAGACTATCCACTTAAAAACAACATCTTGGAAGAAGAAGACGATACTTGGACAATCGCTGATCATCTCTAAAAGCTGAACATATCGTTTCAAAGATAAAAATATAAAGTGCAACTTTATTGACATGCACTTTATTTTTATATATCATGCACTCATAAGGTAAAAATACCATGCTTAAATTAGTAAATATTAAAAAGAATTACATCATGAAAGATCAAGATCCAGTTAAGGCCCTTCGTGGTGTAACTGTTTCTTTTCGCCGCAACGAATTCGTGGCAATCTTAGGCCCTTCTGGATGTGGTAAAACAACACTCTTAAATATCATCGGTGGTTTAGACCGTTATAGCGACGGTGATCTCATCATTAAAGACAAATCCACCAAGAACTATAGCGATCGTGATTGGGATACATATCGTAACCATTCAATTGGTTTTGTTTTCCAAGCCTATAACTTAATCGGTCACCAAACCATTTCTAAAAACGTTGAACTGGCTTTAACAATCGCTGGTGTCAGCAAAAAAGAAAGAAAAGAAAGAGCGTATCAAGCTTTGGCTAAAGTTGGTCTTAAAGGTATGGAAAAGAAAAGACCAAACCAACTCTCTGGTGGTCAAATGCAAAGAGTGGCTATTGCCCGTGCTCTTGTTAACAATCCTGAAATCTTATTAGCCGATGAACCAACCGGCGCTTTAGATAGTGAAACAAGTGTCCAAATCATGGACCTTCTTAAAGAAGTCGCTAAAAACCGCTTAGTCATTATGGTCACCCATAACCCAGATTTAGCGGAACGTTACGCCACACGTATCGTCAATATGTTTGATGGTGTCATTACTGGTGACTCCAATCCATTTAATGGTGTTGATAAAGAAACACAAACAGCCTATCGCTGTCCAAAATGTGGGGCGATTGTCTATAAGCAATTTTCTAGATGTCCAAAGTGTGGTGTTTTAGCAAAATACCCAGATGATGAAATCACCTCAAAAGGTAAAAAGAAAAAGAGCTCAATGAGCTTCTTAACCGCTACTGCTTTATCAATTGCTAACTTATTCTCTAAGAGTAAACGAACAGTACTCGTCGCTATCGCTGGTAGCATTGGTATCTTTGGTGTTTCAACAGTTCTTGCCGCTTCTACAGGCGTCCGTCAATACATCGATAACATGCAAGACGATATGCTTTCTAGCTATCCACTTCAAATCCAAGAAGAAACAGTGGACTATTCATCTTTGATGACTGGCTTATATGCTGATACAGACACCAAAATCGCCGAATTTGATACCACAACACGTGTTGGTCTTAATTCCATGATTGACTACTTAATGGACCGTTATAGCGATTTAACTGCGGTCAAAACAAACACAATTAACGAAGACCTAGTCCAGTTTGTTAGAGAAATTCCAAGTGAATATGTTTCAGCGACATCTTTTAGCTATGGCATTGACCCTACAAATAACATCTTCACTGATTGGAAGCCAAGCGATAAAGAAGATAGAATGACTATCTCATTAAATGGTTTAACTCAACGTTATATTGCTGAACTTAAAACTGTAAGAGGTTTCTCCCAATACGCTAACTATGTCGATTTGTTTACCGACTTTATGAAACTTCTTCCAGGAGATGAAGAATACATTCTTGATCAATATGACCTTCTAGGTAATTCCCATTTCCCAAAGAGTGAAAATGAAATTATGTTAGTCGTGGAATCTGATACCACATTAACTGACTTAGTCTTTGCTCAACTTGGTTACTATCAAGAAGAAGAGGTCATGAATATCGCTCAAAAAGCTATTCAAAAATATGACCCAGAAAACACTATGAGTGATGAAGAGTTAGACGCTAAATTCCCATACGCTACATCATTCAGTTATGAAGAACTTCTTGGTAAGAAACTCAAATACTATCCTCATGACACAATTTATCATTACGATGATATCCCAGTGCGTCAATATAAAGATTACAATGTCGTTTTAAAGAGTGACGCTAACGATGAATTCTATTCATTCATGTATAGCCAAGGTAATTCCTCTTCTATGATTAACGCTGTTATCTATACAGGTACACATATTACCATTAGCCCATTTGTTAGCGAATCAGTCTATATGTTTAAACTTAAAGACACATTAGATATCTTCAGCATTCTTGCTGGTATGTCTTCTCTAAACGATTTTGATTGGAATGACATGATGGCGGATCCTGCAACTGATCCAGATCCAACAACTGGTAATTTCATTTGTTTGTCGCAAGATCAATTAAGAAAGATACTCACTGATCCATCCGCAGTTGATGCTTCAGAACTTTCTTTAGTCCGCATCACTGGTGATACAACCGCGACAGTTAATCTCACCAATCCATTCACAGTGAATAAAGAAGTAAAAGACCAAACCGAATCAGTCACTGGCTATCAATACTCTGCGACAACTCAAGAAGAATGGGGCGATGGTACCGATATTACTATCGCTGGTATCTTAAGGCCAAAAGAAGGTGTTTCATTTGGTTCTTTATCTCGTGGTGTTTATTTCACCAAAGAATTCCAAGATAAGTACATGAGAGATGCTTATAATTCACAAATTATCAGGGATCCAAATCGTGGCTTCGCCGCGCATATAGAAAATCCGGCAAAAGCGGGCTCATTATATAACGCCTATGTGACATTCGCCTTCACTGATTGGAGCGATGAATCTAATCCACAACACGGTTCATTCGGTTACGCATCTTGTCTAAATGGTGACCTCAATTCATCGTTCTCATCATTATTAGGAAATATTACTGGTCGTGATTATTCCACAGAAAATACAGTGCATTTCCGTTCTTTATGCGGCCTTAAAATTGTCGAGAACGCTAATGAGAGTGAAGGTACGACCACCTATTCATATGAAAAACTTCCTGACAAGATGTCTATTTATCCAGTTGACTTTAAGACTAAAGACAAAGTTAACAAGTATTTAGACGAATGGAATAAGGATGTAAGTATCACCCTTTATGATGGTACCGCTCAAGAAAAAATACTAAGACCAGCGGACCGTGATGAATTAACCTATACTGACACAATTTCTTTAATCATTAACGTCATTGACACAATGATTACAATCGTGACAACAGCGTTAGTTATTTTCACCTCTCTTTCCCTAGTGGTTTCTTCCTTCATGATCGCGGTTATCACCTATATCTCCGTTATGGAAAGAGTAAAGGAAATCGGTGTCATCCGTTCTTTAGGTGGACGAAAGAAAGACGTTTCACGTCTATTCATCGCCGAAAACCTGGTTACAGGTTTCTTCTCCGGTGTCATTGGTTTAGCCATTACTGGCATAGTTTGTATTATTATCAATTTAGTTGTGAAACCGTTTGGAGTGCCCGCTATCGCGGTATTAAATCTTCCAATTATCGGTATCATGCTTGGTTTAAGCGTCTTATTAAGCGTCTTGTCTGGTTTAATCCCATCCATGCATGCTTCTAGACAAGATCCAGTTATCGCTTTAAGGAGTGAATAATGAAGAAAGTTGCGTTAATCTCTTTAGGCTGTGCGAAAAACCTTGTTGATAGTGAGAATATCCTCGGTCTTCTTTTAAAGAATCACTATGAAATCATTAATAACAAAGATGAAGCGGATATTTTAATCATCAACACCTGTGGTTTTATTGAATCTAGCAAAAAAGAATCAATCGAGACAATTCTTGATAACATTAACAAAAAACAAAAAGTCGTAGTGACTGGTTGTTTAGTCAACCGTTACAAAGATGAATTAGCTAAAGAGATTCCAGAAGTGGACTTATGGATTCCAATTAGAGAATATAAAAACTTCAATCGTTTATTAGCGACACTCGACAAGGATATCACGAATTTTGAAGGACTTAACGATAGTTATCGTTTAGTGTCCACTGGCTCCTATAGTGCTTATCTTAAAATTGGTGAAGGTTGCTCTAACTGTTGTACATACTGTGCTATCCCATTAATTCGTGGTCCATATGTTTCTAGACCATACGAAGACACTATTAAAGAAGCAAGAGAGCTCGCTAACAAAGGCTATAAAGAGTTAATCGTTTTAGAACAAGACACCACGAGATACGGCCTAGATTTAAAAGAAAAGAAGACAATCGTGGATTTACTCAAAGGTCTTTTAGAAATCAAAGAGCTCGCCTTTATTCGCTTACTATACCTCTATCCTGATGAAATCACTGATGAGTTAATCGATTTAATTGCCAAAGAAGAAAGATTGACACCATATTTTGATATTCCAATCCAACATAGTGAAGATAAGATTCTTAAAGCCATGAATAGACGTGGTGATAAGGCATATCTCACTAACTTATTTAATAAAATTAAAACTAAAATTCCTAACGCTATTTTAAGAACTACTGTCATGGTGGGTTTCCCAGGCGAAACAAAGAAAGAGTTTGATAACTTAATTAACTTTGTTAAAGATGTGAAGTTTGATCATTTAGGCGCTTTCACATATTCAAGAGAAGAAGGCACTAAGTCTTATGACTATCCACATCAAGTTAGAGAATCCACTAAACAAAAACGTTTAGATGAACTAATGTCCTTACAACAAAAAATCTCTTATGACTTAAATAAAAAGCACATTGGTGAAGTGATGAAAGGCATAGTGGTCGGTCAAGAAAACGGCTATTATTTACTTAGAAGTTACTTTAACGCTCCTGATGATGTGGATGGTAAAATCCTTTTCCGTTCCTCAAGAGAACTTAAAGAAGGAGACATTACTGAAGTAAAAATCACTGAAAGTTATGTCTATGACTTATACGGAGAAGAAATCTAATGAACAATAATAGAGGAGTCTCTTACTTCGATATCTATCAAAGAATCATTGTTGGTTTCATTGGGGGAACATCCGTTTTGTTCTTTGTTTTAATTCTTGCTCGTTTATATTTCTTAGATGATCTTCCAATGAGAGAAATCATTGATAATTTTCAAGCGGTTAACATGGTTCTCCATTTCGGCGCTTTGACGTGGTTTATTCTTCGTTCTATCACATTTTCAATGCGACAAAAAGAAGCCCGTAAACTAGAAGAGGATATTTAATATCCCCTAACAAAAAACGTATTTATTTTCTATTGATATAGATAAGCATTTATGTATAATTATTAATGCTGCCCCCTTAGTAAAATGGTATTACGCATCCATGGTAAGGATGAATCGGTGGTCCGATTCCGCCAGGGGGCACCATATAAAATATTTAGGACTGATGTGAATAAATATGTCGGTCTTTTTTTATTCTATGTAAAATATATAAGAGGCTTAATTATCTATGGCAGATATCATCATCGTTGAAGATAATATAGAAATTGGCAATCTACTATGCGATTTCCTAAGAAAAGAAAAGTATTCTGTGTGTCTTGCCACTAGTGGAGAAAAAGCTCTAGAATTATTTGAAAAATACGGGGCTAAGATTTTTGTTTTGGATATTATGCTTCCAGGAATTGATGGTTTAGCAGTTTGCTCTAAAATTAGAGAAACTTCTAATGCCTATATCATTATTGCCAGCGCTAAATCCGACAAAGAAGACAAATTAGCGGGCTTATATTTAGGCGCAGATGATTATGTCGAAAAGCCATATGATATTGATATCTTACTTGCTAAAATCAAAGGTGTTTTTAAAAGAAAATACGCTATTGAAGAAATTCATGAAGGTAATCTTGTTTTAAATACCGTTAATAATACCTTGTCCGTAGATAATAAACTTGTCCCTGTTACTGATAAAGAATTCGAATTATTAAAGTTATTAATTGAGAATAAAGGCACAACTTTAAAGAAAGAATATCTTTTTAACAACATTTGGGGCAGTGATAGTGAATCTGAAATACAAACATTAACTGTTCACATTAAATGGTTAAGAGAAAAGATAGAAGCAGATCCAAAGAATCCTAAACATATTATTACTGTTTGGGGAAATGGTTACCGCTATGAGTAAATTTAGAAGAAACTCTATTATCTTTTTAATCTTAGAAGCAATTTTAATTGCTGCTTTCAATATCGTTTATTTTGTTAGTAAACCAACTGGAGAAGATCGTCAATATCGCGTTGATATTAACCGTATTGAAATGGCATTGAAAGCAGGAGAAACAGTTAATGCTGACGATTATAAAAGTGTCATAAAAATCGTTCATTATGATGATACATATGAAACAAATAATGATTACGCTGTCATTAATGTGAATGGTAAATTATATTCTATTGAATATAAAGTGGAGAATAATGATTTAACCGCTATTATAATGATGAATGTTGGTTTAACTATGACATTCCTTTTAACTTTAGGGGTATTAGTCTATGTCGATTTAAAGGTTTTAAAACCATTTAATAAATTAAGCAATTATTCCGCTGAACTTGCTAAAGGTAATCTTACTAACCCAATTAAAGAGGAAAAGAATAAGAACTTTGGTAAGTTTGTCTGGGGCATGGATATGCTTAGAGAAACTTTAGAAACAAATAAGAAGAATGAACTTAAATTACAAAAAGATAAAAAGACTTTAATTCTTTCTATTTCTCACGACATCAAAACCCCATTAAGTGCGATTAAGCTTTATTCTAAAGCGCTTAAAGAAGGTATCTATGAAACACCTGGAAAAAGAAAAGAAGCATTAGAGGGTATAGATAAAAATGTTAAAGAAATCGAAAAGCATGTTTCTGATATTGTGAATGCTTCTAAAGAAGACTTCCTTAATCTTACTGTCAATAATAGTGAGTTATATTTATCTGATTTGATTAATAAAATCGAAATATTATATAAAGAAAAGTTCACTCATCTTCATACTGCTTTTGAAATAGAACCATATGAAAACTGCCTTGTCAAAGGTGATATAGATCGATTAGAAGAAGTATTACAAAACATCTTAGAAAATGCGATTAAATATGGTGATGGACAATATGTTAAAATCCTTATTGAGGAAGAAGAAGATTATAAATTAATATATATCGTTAATTCAGGATCATCCATTAACGAAGAAGAATTGCCTCATATCTTTGATTCTTTCTATCGTGGTAGTAACGCAGAGAATAAAGATGGTAGTGGTTTAGGCTTATATATTTGTAAAAATCTCATGCATATGATGGGCGGAGACATTTTTGCAAAAATAGAAAATAACGAATTTAACATAGTTACCGTTATTAAAAAGTGCTAAAAATATAAAATAATTTTCCATTTAATGATTATTTAATAATT
>JBGUGI010000031.1:0-2293 GCA_045111495.1 Bacilli bacterium
CAAGCACCATCTTGAGTTTTTCTTCTTTTGTCCATTTCATGATAAAAACCCCTCCAGTTGGTTGTCCAACTTTTGGGGTTCATATCATTGGTATCGTCTTTTCTTTTACTTCTTTTTCGGAAGTATTAATAACATGTGTGTTTCTTTTTTATATTGTTCGTAATCAGGTTTGTAATCTTTGAAGTGTCTTTCTTCCATTGGGATAGAAATAAAAATAAACATTAATAAGTTCACTACCGCTCCGACGATGAAATACCAATAATTGAAGTGGCTTAAGATTAAAGTTAATGCCACGCCAAACCAAATAGATATCTCTCCTAAATAGTTAGGATGTCTAGAATATTTCCAAATGCCTCTATTTAAGACTTCTGAACGATCTTTTCTAATCTTCACAAAGGCTTTCATTTGAGTGTCTGCGATGAATTCTAATAATGTGCCAATAACGATAACCGCTAAGCCGATAATATCGATAATGGAGAATGTTTCTACACGTGCGTATGCAATAACGGGTAATGTCGCTAGATAAACGACAATGGTTGGGAACATACAAATACCAAAGAGATTGACAACTTGATAAAACTTACCACTTTTTTCTTTGAGCATTCTATATCTCCAATCCACATAGCCTAAAGAATGGAAACCAATAATAAAGTTCATGGTTAAACGCGCGGAATATAAGATTAAGGCCACTAGTAAGAGAATTGTACCAACGTGCCAGTTATTATTCTTAATTAATAAACATAAATAGATAACTAAAGTTTGAAGCGACCAATATGGGTCATAGGCGGAAGCGGTTCTAAGAATGACACCACTAGCCCACACCAAGACAGTCGCACTGACATCGGCAATAAGAACAGCGAAATAGTCATTCATCCCAGCATCACTTAAAGCAACATATAAGAAAATGCCTAGCGCAATCGCGCAAGCATAGACGACTAATAATGCTGATAAACCTATTACTCTCTTCACGTTGCTTATTATATAGAAGCTTAACTAAACAAAAAAGCATCTCTTTTTTGAGATGCTATATATAAGTTTTACTTATCTTCACCACTTATTTCTTCAATAAAGTAATGTGGTCTCTTCTTTACTTCGATGTTAATCTTACTAACATATAAGCCAATAAAGGCGATAGCGAGTAAGATAATTCCCGTCATTAACGCTAAGGAAGGGAAGAGATAATATTCAATTCTATAAGCAAGCACTTTGGTGAGATGTAAAATCATAAAGACAATCATAGAAGTGACTGATAAACAGCTTAAGAAAGCTCCAAATCTAGCAATATATGAGATTGGTTTACTAGAGAAAGAAGAGATACCATCTAACGCTAATGTCATCATCTTACTCATTGAATAATGGGTTTCGCCTTGCTTTCTTTCAAGTCTACGATATTCCACCTTACTTGATGGGAATCCCACTTGTGGTACTAAACCACGAAGGAATAAGTTAGCTTCATGATATTCAAGTAATGCCCCTAAAGCGCGATAAGAAATCAAACGGAAATCCGCGGCATTTTCAATTAATTCCACGCCTAAGTGACGCATTAATTTATAGTAAGCATTCGCAGTGCTCTTTTTAAAGAATTTATCGGTGCTACGGTTATTACGAACGCCATATACAATATCATTACCTTTATAGTGTTCCGCGATCATTTCTTTGGTCACAGAGATATCGTCTTGTAAATCGACATCCATTGTAATGGTAAAGTCCGCTTTCTTTTCATAAGCGTAACGTAGACCTGCTTCAACAGCGTATTGATGACCTTTATTGCGGGATAACTTAACACCAATAACTCTTTCTTCTTTATTAGATAATTCTTTAATGATGGACCAGGTTTTGTCTTTAGAACCATCATCAACAAAAACTAATCTAGAATCTTTAGAAATGAGTTCTGCTTCCACGAAACTATTAAATGTTTCAGAGATAGCACTAAAAGAATTAGGCAAGCATGCCTCTTCGTTATAGCAAGGGAAGATCCAATATAATGTTTTCATAACTACCTCCAGAAGTTTAACTCATGGCCTAAATAATAATAGAAACGTGTATAAGCCCAGTCTAAGGCACCAGCGTGATGAGTTAACATTGGTACGTAGACAAAGATAACACAAATAGTGACAAAGGACGAGAACAAAAGATTACCCACTAAGAAACCGAAGATAGTTTTTTGCACTCTTTCATTTTCTGTTTGGTTGTATTGTTTGGCTATTAAAAGAATAGCGAAGAATGTTAATGGCCAAGCAAAATCAGAGAAATATCTTGTCGCGTAACCACTTTGCCATGTAATTGCCACTTG
>JBGUGI010000032.1:0-6607 GCA_045111495.1 Bacilli bacterium
GAACACACTCCAATTTGAATTCTTTTGTAAATCTCATATAAGAAAAGACCCTCCTGTTAGTTGGTCTAACATTTGGGTCTCATCTCATTTTATTCCAGTGGGCCTTGAATTATTATTCTTTGATTAATTTGATGGTTGCGTTAGCGTTACCGTATTGATCTTCGTTAATCTTAGTGACTTCAAATCTAAAGCCTAAGTTACGTCCATCATCTAACTTACCATCATGGTTATAGAACTGTGATTTATAAGCATTCATAGAGAATGATTCACCTTCTTTAAAGAGTTGGCTATTAGTGATACCCCCTAGTGTGCGGTAATCAATATTAGTGTCATTTCTAATTAAATGTAATAAGTCATAATTACCTTCATTAGAGGTGTTGTTATATAGATGTCGACCATTAGAGCCTAACTTAGCGTTAACGTGCCATAATCTAATACCTGGTACTGTCGCATATTTAGCCGAGTCTTCAGCGTTTAATCCAGTTGGGGTATAAAGCTCTAATAACATATATTCATCAAAGCCTTGTAATGATTCATTCCAATTTGGAGTTAAAAGAATCATATCACCACTGCTTTGGAAGTCATTAATTGTGATATTAATTTCATTAGATAATGATTCATTATTTCTAGAGAAGACATATGGTTCCGCCCAACCGAGGTTCATCACACTGTAGGCGTCATGGCCACCGGCGTCACTAGATTGCATATTAAGGATACCCACTGGTTCAGTAGTCATTGTCTTATCGTAATAATCAGATAAACCAAAGGCGTGACCAATTTCATGAATTGTGGTATCCGCACGTAAACCTTTGACTGAAGATAAATCATCAGCGGTATTGTGTTTAGACGAATTAATACCATCAGCGGTATACATTGAGGCAAATGATATCCAAGAGTAGTTAGAAACACTACTTTCGTTGCTTAAATTAGTTTTCCTTTCCCAGTTACTACTTCTAGGTTGACCATTATCTCTAAAGCAGTGATAGTTAGTGCCATAGAATAGAATAACTGAGTCAATCTTACCGTCATTATTCTTATCGTAATCATTACGTGATTCACTTGGATTGTTAACAAAGTAATCTTTAACAGCAGCGGCCACTAAATCGTTGATAGCGGTATCTTGATAAGCATATGTTGTGGAAGCATAGTTTACTTCATACCAATCCGCAACTTTACCAACGATATTGACTTTGCCATATGATTCTTCTCTATAGAATGTCTTAACACTTCTCCAAGAGACATCTTCGTTTTCTCCAAATAAAGTAGCGTTTAAGTCTTCGATGATTTGTTCTTTTTGATTTAAACCATTTTCATCTTTCTTATCAACGTTGATGAAGTTAGATGAATCAGTAAACCAAACTGGTATCGCTAATATAGCGACATCACCTGTATTATGCATGATCTTATAGCCGTTATTAGACCACATATTATAGTAGTTTCTTGTGAGGCTTTGCTTACTATATGTTGATGAACTGTTAAGTTCCACTAAATAGGTTTCACTCTTAGTGACACTCTTATAAGTAAATGAGACAGTTACTTTAATAGATGTACTTGTGCGATCAGAAACAGAGATATTAAGGTTTGGATGACCATTAATAGATTCTGGATCACCCACACTATAAATGGCGTAAATCTTACCATTTACATATAAGTTATTATCAACATAACTAAAGGCTTTAGCGCCACTTGGTACATAGATACCTGTAAGTTCTTTATTGTCTACGACATTGACATAGAAATCTATTGTGTATGTTGTCTCGCCAGTTGAGCGTTTAAAGACGTAAGAAACACTGATTTTAGTGGTTCCTACTTTACCTAAAGGCACAACTGCATAAATAGATGAGCCATTAATATACTTTTTATCAATTGTAGCGATAGTTGTATCTCCACTAGTGACACTATATGCTTTAGCGTATGTCGCTAATAAGTTACCATTAAAATAGGAAGTTAATGTAATAGGAGTGTTATCACTCTTTTCGATAGTTAATGTGCTACCTTTATTAATCTTTTCATTATATTGACCATAATAAACCGCTAGGACATCTTCACTATCTAGTGTTTCTGTCGCGGTTAATGTTAAGTCTTTAAGGATGTTTTTATCGTTATCTTTAATCACCGCGTGGAAACGATAATTAGACATCATATTGAACTCATCAACAATTTGGAAATATGAGCCACTTTCATCAAACTTGAAAGCAATCTTATCTTTATAATATTCCGCATCATCGTTAATGAAGTCGACAGTATATGGTTCGTTATAATCCTCAAGCTTAACAATTGGTAAATCATAATACTTATTAGCAAGAGGCACAGTGATGTCATAATCAACGTTATAACTATTTGATTTAACCACTACGACATCTTCACTCTTAGAAATAACAGAGATTTGATATTTATCAATAATGGTAATTCTAATAAGGATGATATCTATTGCAGTAGAAGTACCATTCTTTTGTAAGGAGATTTGTAAGTATGGTGTCGCAGTTAATGAGGCGTCATCATTAATACGGACAATATTGTTATTAATCGTGCCGTATTCTCCTCCCATAGCCCAGGAATAGATTAATGAGTATTCAGAACTATCCCCATTAGCGATCACTGCGTTAAGGGTGATACTACTACCTCTTTTCATAGTGATGAGATAGTTTCTTGTGCTTTCATCATATTCAAAGCCTTCACTATCAAAGACGATATGAGGATTATTATTTACGGAGCTATTTGAATTAGGTTTAGTGGATGTATCATCGTTAGAGTTATTGTTATTAGATGGTTCGTCATTACTCTTACTTGTGTAAGTATAAGATTCCCCACCATCAAAGATGTCATTGAATAATGAACAACCAGTTAATAAGAATGGAATAATAGATAAAATTAATAATTTCTTTTTCATAAGATTAATACCTATAAAGTAAAATTATTATACAACGAGTATTGGTAAAACTAACGTTTTATTTTCTCTAAGAAAATGATATCACGATGTTTTAAAGTGCAATTTTAAAGTGCAATTATGTGAGTTTTGCACTTAAAAAGGTGAATAAAAAGAAAAAACACTTTTTATAAAAGTGTCTAATCAAAGTTTAAAGTGCAATTTTAAAGTGCAACACATCATTTTTGTGCTTACCACTACTTATCAAGTTTGCTTTTAATGTCGTTAATTCTTCTTTTAAGTTCTTTTTTGAATTCTTCAAATCTAAGATTTTGTAATTCTTTGAACTGTTTAAGTTTCGTGGCCAAATGGATGGAATAAGCAAAGTCCACGATCATCGCTCCGATAACCGCGCCTATGAAATAAGTATAGATAAGGTTCTCACTAATCCAAGAAATACCTAACACTAGTACTGGGTTAAGCAAGAAATAATATAAAGAACCCACTACTAACCAAATAAGGGAAAAGGACGGACAAATAATACCCATGATATTGCCTTTACGGTTTGAATAGTCCCATAACTTAATGCCACATCCTTTAATGAAGATTAAGCCCGCGATAAATTCAATGAGGGTCATACCCACACCAATGATGATGATTCTGATAATAATGTCCACTACTTGGTTATCGATTTTTAAAGGGATATTGCTCACTGCGTATAATACCGCTACACCAAAGCCATAAATCGGTAAATATGGTCCAGTAAGGAAGCCAGGGTTCATCCATTTCTTTTGCGAAACGAATCTTCTAAAAAATAGTTCTATTACCCAACCGAGTAATGAACCGATAACAAACAATGTAGAAACAATAACTAAGTATTTCATACAAAAACAATTATACCCCTATTACATTTAATGCGTAATTCTTGTGGGTAACTATTTCACCATTTTTGCGCTTTTCACTGAGTAATCACTCGCGTCAATGACATAAAGCACATTATGATGTTCAACGTAATATTCTTCATCTTTTCTCGTGACTTTTGAGTAATTACGATAAAGCGTCAAGGCATCTTCAATTTCACTTAATAATTCATTTTCGAAAAAGCCAAGATTCTTTTTAATCTTTTCTAAGACTATTTCATCAATATGTATTTCATCAACGTGTTTAAGTAATAATTCTTTAGGAGCGTCAATCCAATATCTTTCAATGGTTTCCCCGTCTTCATCAATAACAGTGTTTTCAAGTTCCCCACCGTTAGCGATGATTGAGTTTCTTGAACGGATATTGTTTTTATTGCAGCACACTAAAACTTTATTAATCCCAAGTTCAATGCATTTATCTAACGCTAGTTCGAGGATGAGTTTGCCATACCCTAAACCTCTTTCACTTGGTCTAATACCATCACCAATATGACCACCCGTCTTTAATAATTTGTCATTTAGTTCATGTCTGATATCAACAGCGCCTAATAATTTATCTTTGGTGTCGCTATATAAGAAAAACACGGAGTTAGGTACCCAACCATTCGTTGGGTTATCACTCGCTAGATTTTCTAAATAATAATCAAAATCCTCATAGCTATTTTTAAATATCGCGTATGGGGAACGATCAGTATTATTTTGTTCTTGATCTAGTTTCCACTCATCTATCATTTCAATGAGTTGGTTTTTATATTCTTCAGTAAGTTTGATTAATTTGACCGACATGCCAATATTAAATAACAAGTTTAACTAAATTACAAATAAAGAGAGACCAAATAGGAGGATTAGAGTAAGCGCTAGAGTGAGATAGAAAAGGAATGAGCCCAAAGCAATCCAAGAAAAGACAATAGTAATTTTTCTAAACACTAAATCTTGTCCTTCAGCTTGTTTAAGCTTATCCACCATCACTAAAGCCATAATCGCAAAGACAATTGGAACAATGACAGTAGCGATATACACGAAGACATTAAATATCCAAGCGGCATTAATGTAGAAAAGAGAAAAACGTTCACAAAGAACAATAGTTAAATAAGTGGAAATACCACTTAAAGAAGCAATAGATAACGCAAATGCAGATTTAATTTTTGGGTTCATAATAATTACACGATATGGATTGTGCCAATAAAGGCAAACATGATAAGAAAGAGGAATCCTACCATTGCGGTTTCAATGATAGTGATATTAGAGAAGATTTTAGCGAGTAATCTAAATGTTCTTTCTCTACCGTTAGCGGGATATTCACCTCTAATGTAATTTAAAGCAATAATAGATAAGATGAAAGGCCCTAAGACAAGAATAATGATGAGCGAGAGAAGCATAAGAGCGTTGCTACTGATAATGGTAGCGTGCGTATATAGTTCAAGGCCATAAAGAATACCTAAGCAATCAATACCCGCTTGAGCGATGACCGCTAAGATAAAACCAATTTTGATTCTGTTATTAATATCATTCATAAAACTATAACCCCAAAATAAGAACTATCGCGTATAAAGCAAAAAGACCAACAAGTAATGAACATCCACCCACTAAAGCAAGTCCTGAAATAGCGAGTATCTTGCTCCATAGTTTATATTTTTTAGCTTCTGGTTCAACGTTTCTACTTCTAATAAGAATTAAAGAAACGATACATAACGCTATTGCGACCGAGGAGAGAAAAGAAAATAGATAATAATTCATTGAAAAAGAACTATTGATACTATCTTCTCCAATATTAAGATATTGCAAATAAGTTGAGACCCAATATATAACTGGGCTCCACGCTAAAACGTGGCCAATAATGGATAAAGTAAATCCGGTTTTTAATTTGGGAGTCATAGGGAGTACCTCTCGTTAATTAGACAAAGTAAAATATTAAAACTGCTATTCTTTCTTAGCCTTTAGTTTTCCTTTAATAATTGTTTCATCCACTAATGGGGTTAATGGAGCGACAATCAATTCAACAAGTAATAGATATAAATGAATCATTGCATGATGTTCAGTTGGTTCAATAATTAACATCACAGAGAAAACAATAATAACTAAAGATTCCACACCACTTAGTATCTTCGCTGGTAATGTTTGTAACTCTGATAAGATTTCTTCCACTTCATGAGTTTCGCGTAATAATGACCAAGTGGCCCATATAATACATGTACCCTCATAAGAGATATTAACAATAACAAGTAATAAGCCTAGTAATAATTCAATAAAACCTAAATAGACTTTATTTTGATGGAAGAAATGATGTCTAGAGAAGATGAGTTCAAATAACACTTCTTCTAAAGCGTACATAATCATTAAGCCACCGATGAAGTATCTAAGGTGTTCAATTAATGAATCTTTAAAGATTAAAATTAAAACCGCTAAGGTGAAATATATAGCGAGTTTAATGTAGTTATATCTAATATGGAAAATGGTTCTCTGTTTCATAGTAATAACTATAGCAAGATTTATTTGCTAAGCATATTGGAAACGAGTTTCTCATATTCAAAACACTGGTTTTTGTCAAAACCTTCTGGGACATATAAGTTATTCAATAATTGGTTGTTATTAAATGTATGCACAAATGTTAACGCGACAATATATCGACCTTCATCATTAAGATGGAAGCCGTCTTTATGGAACTTAGAACCATATTTCTTAATCGCTTCATAGATTGCATCTCCACTTCTAATGACCACTTTGATGTTTAAGTCTTGTTGGACATACTCATATGTCTTACAAATACTTTCATACATTTCTTCACTGTTAAAGTGGTACCATTTGAAGTTTTCGTTATCGA
>JBGUGI010000033.1:0-3843 GCA_045111495.1 Bacilli bacterium
TCGAAAGATGCTTCCCTGGCTATATTTTTGTCGAAACAAATGATGTTAAACAGTTATTTAGACAGTTATATTTCACTCCAGGATTTCAAAAGTTATTAGGTAGAGAAGAAGGAACAGAAAACTTTGTTCCCCTTGATAAAGATGAATCTCGTATGATTGATATCCTTTATAGTGCGAATAACTCTCGTATTACAGAAATCAGTCATATCGAAGTTAAAGAAGGAGAAATGATTAGAGTTTTGGACGGCCCATTACTCGGCCTGGAAACTCAAATCAAAAAAGTAAACCTTCATAAACGTATCGTTGCAGTGGAATTTACATTCTGTGGTCGTTTAGTGGAGGCTAATGTCGGGATAGACTTCGTAACAAATATCATTAACAAATAATCAATATGAAAATCAGTAACAAACACAAATTCTCATTCTTCCCAATTAGATGGTTGCTCATACCATATGACACACTCATCTATATGGCGGTCATTGTGTTCGCTTTTATCATTTACAGAAGACCAAATGTCGCTGGTAACCTTCAACTTGATTGGTTACAAATCTTATGGCACTTCTTAATTGGCAACACTTGTGTTATCTTATCCAGATTCTTCTGGAGAGTGTATGGCCAAATCTGGAGGTATGGTGGCGTACAAAGTTATATCCGTATCATGATTGCCGACACATGTGCTTTAGTCGTCTACTGGCTTATCCAAAGATTTGTTCCAGGTATTGGTAATATTGGCTTTGTTCTAGTAACACTTGTAGTATTCGCTAATACACTCATTTGTTTAGCGGTGCGTATGGTATATCGCTTAGTTTATAAAAAGCTAGATAGAACCACGAAGTTTGGTAGATTTGTGACCAGGATGGTTAATATCTTTGGTCGTTCTAATTGGTCTATCAATGATAAAGGAGATCCAATCGAAAAGATTAGAATCGCAATCATTGGTGCGGGTGTTGTTGGTACCGCTCTTGCGGAAGAATTAGGTAACAATCCACACAGTGTCTATAAAGCTGTTTGTTTTGTTGATAATGACCCCGAAAAATTAGGTAGAGAAATCTATGGCTTAGAAGTAATTGATGAAGGAGAAGACGCTCCTGAATTATTAAAAGACTTCAATGTTCAAGAAGTTGTTTTAGCTTTACCTGGCACGGTTGAAGGCGAAGAAAGAAAGATGTTATACCAACGCTATAAAAACGCTGGTTTTAAAGTTAAATCTTATGACTATCCTTCAATGCAGAATACTCAAAAAGGTAAACGTACCTTAAGAGAATTCGATATTGAAGACTTGCTATTTAGAAAAGAACAAGAAGTAATTACAGACGCCACTGTTAATTACTATAAAGAAAAAGTTATCTTAGTCACCGGTGGTGGTGGTTCCATAGGCTCCGAAATCGCTAGACAGCTCGCTAAGATGGAACCAAGACAACTTATTCTTCTAGATATCTATGAAAATGGTGTCTATGACGTCCAACAAGAATTAAGAATTGAATATGGTGATACTTTAGATCTCAAGATTGAAATCTGTTCTATCACAAACAAAGCAGCGTTAGAAAAAGTCTTTAAAGAATACAAACCAAATATTGTTATTATGGCCGCGGCACATAAACATGTCCCACTTATGGAACATAATATTGTTGAAGCGATTGATAATAACGTGTTTGGTACATTAAACACAGTTGAATTAGCAGAAAAATATGGCGCTGACCGCGTCCATATGGTTAGTACCGATAAAGCTGTTAATCCAACGAATGTCATGGGCGCTACTAAGAGAATGTGTGAAATGATTTGTATGACACACGCTGCTATTAAACAACACACAAAATTCTCTGCTACAAGATTTGGTAATGTTTTAGGTTCTGCTGGAAGTGTTATCCCGTTATTCAAAAAACAAATCCAAAATGGTGGTCCAGTCACCTTAACTGATAAACGTATCATTAGATACTTCATGACAATTCCTGAAGCATCACAATTAGTGTTGCATTCTGCGACAATTGCTAAAAACGGCGAACTTATGGTTTTAGATATGGGCCAACCAGTTAAGATTTACGACCTCGCTGTTTCCATCATCAAAATGGCAGGCTATGAACCAGATAAAGACATAAAAATTATTGAAACAGGTTTAAGGCCAGGTGAAAAACTATATGAAGAATTGCTTGTTAAAAATGAGCATTTAGCCAAAACAAGCAATGAAAAAATCTTCATTGAAAAAGACACACCTGTCAGTTTAGAAGAACTCAATACAAAATTAGATAAACTTTATAAGGCTGTTGAAGCCGAGGATGATAAACTCGCTAAGCAAGCCTTAAAAGAAGCAGTACCTACCTATATAAATGGTGATGGAACTAATGGCGGAGGTCAAAGATAAAGGCGATTCAAAATCGCTTTTTTGATATAAGGAGGCAACCCTATGCTTAAAAGAAAAGATGATTTAAAACCATTTGAACAAAAAGTGTGGTTAGCATCCCCAACAATGCATGGCGATGAACTTAAATGGATGACTGATGCATTTAATAAAAATTGGATGACAACTGCAGGTGAGAATGTTAACGAATTAGAAAAGATTGCTGCTGAAAAAGCGGGCATGCAATATGCTGTAGCGCTTTGTAATTGCACATCTGCTTTACACTTGTGCTGCAAATTTGCAGGTGAGCAATTGTATGGCAAGCCAATGATTGGTCATGGTGCTTTAGAAGGCAAAAGAGTTTTTTGCTCTGATATGACATTTGATGCTACATTAAATCCAGTAGTGTATGAAGGTGGTATTCCGGTCTTTGTTGATACAGAAGCAGAAACATGGAATATGGATCCAGAAGCATTAGAAAAAGCTTTTGAAATGTATCCGGATGTTAGATTAGTAGTGTGTGCTGAATTATATGGATTCCCTGGCGATATTGCTAGAATAAAATCTATTTGTGAAAAACATAATGCGCTGTTAATCGAAGATGCCGCTGAAGCAATGGGTGCTACATTAAATGGTAAACAATGTGGCTCTTTTGGTGACTTCAGTGCTGTTTCTTATAATGGCAATAAAATCATTACTGGTTCCAGTGGTGGATGTCTATTAACAAATGATATAGAAGTTGCTAATAAGGCACGTAAGTGGTCAACTCAAGCTAGAGAAGCCGCTCCATGGTATCAACACGAAGAAGTTGGATATAATTATCGTATTTCTAATGTAGTAGCTGGTGTTGTCCGTGGTCAATATCCATATTTAGAAGAACATATTGCACAAAAGAAAGTAATTTATGAAAGATATAAAGAAGGCCTTAAAGGGCTTCCTATTAAAATGAATCCTATCTTTAAAGGCAGCGAACCAAATTACTGGTTATCATGTCTTATAATCGATGAAAACGCTATGTGCAAACAAGTTAGAGACGATAGTAAAGCTTTATATATTCCCGAAACAGGTAAATCATGCCCAACTGAAATATTAGAAGCGATTTCATCTATTAATGCAGAAGGAAGACCAATTTGGAAACCAATGCATATGCAACCAATGTACAGAAATAATGAATTCATTGTTAAATCTGGTAGTGGTAGGGCAAAAACTAATGCCTACATTGCTGGTGGAATTGTTGATGTTGGCGCAGATATCTTTGCAAGAGGTTGCTGTTTGCCGTCTGACAATAAAATGACACCAGAACAACAAGATAGAATCATCGAAATCATTAGAAGGTGTTTCGAATAATTTATGGAATGGTATTGGATATTAACGATTGCTCTAGGTAGCTTACTGTTGCTATTCGTTCTGTCTATAGTCTTATACAAACAGTTTTTTAAGCGCTTTTGGGACATTGTGTTGTCTTTATTAGCGCTTTCCTTATTATCTTGGCTTTTTATCATCCTTAC
>JBGUGI010000034.1:0-2846 GCA_045111495.1 Bacilli bacterium
ACCTCGGTCATATGAATACCGGTGGATTCTGGAAAGAATTCTTAAAAGGCATGGCTAAAATCTGGAAAAAGAAAAATATGAAGAAAGTGGATAAAAACGAAATTATCTACATTACTTCAGGCGAAGATGATCCAGTCGGTCAAAACGGTAAAGGTGTAAAATGGTTAGAATCCGCCTATAAAAAATTAGGAATTAATAACGTAACATTAAAGCTCTATCCTCATATGCGTCACGAGATTCATAACGAAGATGATTATCTCCAAGTTTACGAAGACTGGGCACATTACATCTTAAGCAAATAGTACACTTACCTATAAAATAAAATGCTTTTTAGTATACCTTTGTGGTACACTAATTTCGCTGTTATGGAAGAACAAGTCAAATTAGGTGCATTTGAAAAGCGTATACATGAGATTGATTTCATTCGTGGCCTTCTCATGGTTTTAGTGGTCGTGGACCATATTTTCAATCTTCTCATGTCTTTTAATAAAGGCTGGGCAGGGGATGCACAAACTCAACCATTCTACGCTATTTATCAAGTAGCCCATTTCTATTGGACAAATCCCGCGAGAACGATTGTTCGTTGGATATGTTTAGGAGGCTTCTGCTTTGTCAGTGGTATTTCCTGTGCTTTCTCAAAAAACAACTGGAAACGAGCGGGTCAAATGATTGGTCTTTGGGCAATTATTCTCGTTGGTTCTCGTATACTCGAAGGCTGCAGAATTACATATAATTGGCAACTAGGTGTGAAGAGCTTTGCGGTTGATTTTAATATCATCGGTGTCTTAGCCTGGTCTACATTAATATATTGCTTTGTTCAAGAAAAGAGCTGGAAATGGCTCATGGTTATTGGCATTATTGGTCTATTAATCCATCCAATATGTGTCTTACTTAGCCAAACAGATTGGGGCAAACAATCATTTGTTCCAATGCTTTGGGAACCAAACAAAGAGCTCTACGCTCACGCTGATTATATGCCACTTTTCCCATATCTTGGTTTCTTCTTCGGTGGGGCACTTCTTTCTAAATTCACTTATAGTGTGGAAAGAAAAAGCTATTTCAAACGTCATGAATTCGAAAGACCAATTTGCTTTGTTGGTCGTCACTCGTTAATTATTTATATCAGTCACTTCTTACTATTGATTGGTGTCTTTTCACTCGTGGGGTTATTTATCAAATGATGACAGAATATACAATGTATGAGGCATTAAAAGAGGCCACTAGTAAGTGCCCTCATGATCTTGCCCTTTATTATCAAGGGAAGAAAATCTCTTTTAAAACACTTTTGAAGCGCGTCGATATGACCGCGGATATTTTATATAACAGTTTAGGTGTTAGGGAAAACGATGTGGTTGTCATTGCTCAACCAAACATCCCAGAAACAATCGTTCTCTTCTACGCTGTTAATAAGATTGGTGCGACAAGCAACCTTATCCATCCTTTCACTCCATTTAACCAAGTGAAGCAAATCATGGATAAAACTCACACCAAAGTAGCGTTCCTTTTTGAACAAAGAATCGCTAAAGAAGTAAAACAATATCGTGAAATTGCTGATCAAATATACGTTACACGTATAGAAGATGATTTACCTTTCTTCTCCAAGTTCATTTACCACAACTTTATGAACTTTAGAATTCGTAAGAAATTAGGCAAGTTACCTTCAAGATTTAAATTTGATGGCTTTAAATACACTTATCAATTAAAACCAACTGGTAAGGAAGTACCAATTGCTAAAGCCGATAAGAATAGATGCTCTGTTCTCTTACATAGTGGTTCCACAACTGGAAAACCAAAAACTATTTGTTTAAGCGATTACGCTTTTAACTTTATTGCTCAATATTCATATTCCTTCTTAGCGGTTAAACCAGAAGAAATGCGTGGCCATAAAATGCTTAGTGTTTTGCCAAGCTTCCATGGTTTTGGTTTATGCATGACTATGCACGCTCCTTTGGCTAATGGTTTCTCCTCTATATTAGTTCCTAAGTTTAAAGCGGAAACAGTCGCTAAAGTGATGAATAAAACCAAACTCACATGTATGTGTGGTGTCCCAACAATATATGAGAAATTGCTCCAAGAACCAAAGTTTGTTAATTCTAAGAATTTAAAATATTTACATTGTTGCTTCTGCGGTGGTGATTCAATGCCCGCTGATCTAGAAGATAGATTCAATCAAACCATGGCTAAAGCCGGTTCCAAATGCCGTTTATTCCAAGGTTATGGCTTAACCGAAGCAATTGCTGTTAACTGCGTTAACACTTTTAACGCTAATCGTAAAGGTTCTTTAGGCAAAGCTATGCCAGAAGCCACATTTAAAGTTGTGGACGAAAAAGGCAATGAAGTTCCACGTGGTGAATTAGGTGAAATCATCTTTAAGAGTGGGGCAATTATGCTCGGCTATTATCAAGACGAAGAAGCCACTAAAGCATGTATTAATGATGGTTACTTATATACTGGTGACCTTGGCTATATGGATGAAGATGATTTCATCTTCTTTAAACAACGTAAAAAGAGAGTGGTCAAAGTCTCTGGCGTGGCTGTTTTCCCAAGTGAAGTTGAACAGTTAATTGAATCAATGCCAGAAGTCTCCGCTTGTGCGGCTATCCGTATTCCTGACGCTAAATTACAAAATTCCTTAAAGGTTTTCGTTGTTGCTAAAGTATTTGATGAAACCGCAATGAAAGAAAAAATACTTGAGACGTGTCGTAAATATCTCATCAGATGGTCAGTCCCAACTGAAATTGAATTTAGAAAAGAATTACCTTTAACCATGCTTGGTAAAGTTAACTTTAGAATGCTCCAAGAAGAAGAAGATAAAAAACGCGGACTGCTGTGATATAATCTTTAAC
>JBGUGI010000035.1:0-3128 GCA_045111495.1 Bacilli bacterium
ACTGGGCGGATATGCTATATAGAATGTACGTGTTATATGCAGAAACACATCGCTTTAAAATGTCCGTTCTTTCTTTTGAACCAGGCGATGAAGCGGGCGTTAAGTCTGTAACCTTACAAATAAGTGGTAAAAATGCTTATGGTTTATTAAAAGGAGAAAAAGGTGTTCATAGATTAGTGAGAATCTCTCCTTTTGACGCGAATAAAAGAAGACATACATCGTTTGCCTCTGTAAATGTTGTTCCAGAAT
Source organism: Bacilli bacterium (assembly GCA_045111495.1). Taxonomy (GTDB): domain Bacteria; phylum Bacillota_I; class Bacilli_A; order RFN20; family CAG-826; genus RUG14515. The sequence continues at coordinate 250 of JBGUGI010000035.1, forward strand.
TCAAAGACGATTCTATCGACATTGTGATTAACGAATCAGATTTAAAGATTGATACATATAGATCTGGTGGTGCGGGTGGTCAAAACGTCAACAAAGTTGAAACCGCAGTTAGAATTACCCACTTACCAACAGGTATTGTTGTGTCTTGCCAAATTGAAAGAAGCCAATTATTAAATAAAGAAACAGCGATGAAGATGTTAAAAGGTAAATTGTATTTAATTGAACTTGAATCTCGTCAAAACAAGCTTAATTCTATAGTTGGTGAAAAGAAGAATATTGAATGGGGCAGCCAAATCCGTTCCTACGTCTTCTGTCCTTACACTCTAGTCAAAGATAATCGCACATCTTTTGAGGTTACTGATGTCCAATCTGTAATGAATGGAAATATCGATGGATTTATCTATTCTTACCTACAGATGGAGGCCAAGAATAATACGAAATAGTGGAGTTTTGCAGACTTTTTATGGAAAATGAGCACTTATTTGAGATAGTTTCCAAGTTCAAGCCTACAGGCGATCAGCCCACCGCGATTAAGAAGCTAAGCGATGGAATTTTGAACGGTAAAAAGTTCCAAGTTTTAATGGGCGCGACTGGTACTGGTAAGACTTTTACCATGGCCAATATCATTCAAACAGTGCAAAAACCAACACTTGTGTTAGTGCACAACAAAACTCTCGCTGGTCAATTATATTCTGAGTTCCAAGAATTATTCCCTCATAATCGTGTGGAATACTTTGTATCTAACTTTGATTTTTATCAACCAGAAGCTTATATTCCAAAAAGCGATACATATATTGATAAGAACGCAGTGATGAATGAAGAAATTGAAATGCTTCGTACATCAGCGATTAACTCTATTTTGGAAAGAAAAGACACAATTATTGTGGCTTCTGTTGCTTCTATATACGGTTTAACTGATCCAGACGAATATCGAAACTTAGTTTTTAATATCCGTGTTGGTGAAGAAATTAATAGGCAAGAGCTCTATAAGAAACTCGTTGACGCTCAATATAAACGCAATAATTTAGATTTAGCGCCAGGTACATTCCGTGTTAGAGGGGATGTGATCGAGATTGTCCCCGCTGCATTCTTAGATAACGATGTCATTAGAATTGATACTTTTGGTGATGAAGTTGAGAAAATAGTGCAACTTAACCCAATGACTGGCGAAATAAAGCACACATACCACACTTTTCCTATCTTCCCAGCTTATGACCATGCTTCCACAAGAGAAAGAATTAAAGAGGCATGTGTCACTATTAAAGCGGAATTAGAAGAAAGACTTAAGTTCTTCAAAGAAAACGGTAAGCTCCTCGAAGCTGAGCGTTTAGAAATGAGAACAAATCAAGATATGGAAAGCATGCAAGAGTTCGGTATGTGTCCTGGTATTGAAAACTATTCTCGTCATATTGATAAAAGAAAACCAGGCGAAAGACCTTGGTGCTTATTAGATTATTTCCCAGAAGATTTCTTAATGATTGTTGATGAATCTCACGTCACATTCCCACAACTTAGAGGTATGTATAACGGTGATCGTTCTAGAAAAGAAACTTTAGTGGAATATGGTTTTAGATTACCTTCTGCTTTGGATAACAGGCCACTTAATTTCGATGAGTTTGAAAAGATAATGCCTTATGTTGTTTGTACATCCGCTACACCAGGCGATTATGAGCTTAATAAAGCGGGTGGCATATCCGCAGAACAAATCATTAGACCTACTGGATTACTTGATCCAATTATTGAAGTTCGTCCAACTTTAGGCCAAATTGATGATTTAGTTCATGAAATAAAAGCGCGTATTGCAAAAAATGAAAGAACAATGGTGGTCACCCTCACAATTCGTATGGCGGAAGACCTCACTAATTACTTAAAAGATAAAGGCATTAAGGTTGTCTATTTGCATCACGAAACCAAAACTTTAGAGAGAAGTGAAATCATTTATCAATTAAGAAAAGGTAAGTATGATGTCTTAGTGGGTATTAACCTATTAAGAGAAGGCTTGGATATTCCAGAAGTCTCACTTATTTCTATCTTTGATGCAGACAAAGAAGGCTTCCTTAGAAGTACCCGTTCTCTTATCCAAATTGTTGGTAGAGCAGCGCGAAACGCCAACGGTTTAGTGGTGATGTATGCTGATCACATGACTGATTCAATGCAAAATTGTATTGAAGAAACTAACCGTAGAAGAAGCATTCAAGAAGCCTATAACTACGAAAACGGAATTATCCCACGAACAGTTATCAAAGAAATTCGTCCACCAATCCATAACAGCGATGATGAAATCAGTGAAATGATTGATATCACTAAACATGGAAGTCGTATGGAAATTGAAGCAAAGATTAAAGAACTCGAAAAACAAATGCGCCAAGCCGCCAAAGAATTTGACTTTGAAAGGGCGGCTGAGCTTCGAGATATATTTCTCGAAATAAAAGGCAATTTATAAAAATATAGTTTGCGTTATTTTTGCGATTCTAATATTATTAGTAAGCAGCGATTAAGAAAGGAATTAAATTCTTATGTTAAATTGGTATGACTGGATTATGTTGGCAGTAGCCATTATCATCATCGTCTTGTGCTTATTACAAGGCGGTAAATCTGAAGGTGCTTCTGGTGCCATTACTGGTGGTGGTTTAAACGTTTTCGTTAAGACCAAAGAAAGAGGTGCAGAAAAAGTCGTTTCTATTTTGACTCTTATCTGTGCAATCTTGTTCTTCTTTATCGCGATCCTTATTGAGATTACCGCTAAAGCTGCTTAATTGCCGGCAATTAGAGGTAAGAAAAAAAGCGGAGAAATGAAGTGAACCCATTATGTTGGACTGAAATGTTTCAACAATCATATCACTTCTAAACAGACTGTTGAAGGGACTGAATCCGATATT
>JBGUGI010000036.1:0-29762 GCA_045111495.1 Bacilli bacterium
CATTGAATTTAGCGATAGATGTTTCTTCATAGTTAAGAGATTGCACAATATCGATATTATTAAGCGTTTCTAAGCTTGTAGCGTTTAGACTTGCTTGTAGTTCTGATTGCTTCTTGTAGTGGTTATAAGAGAACCTAGAAACGATTCTTGCCATTAGCATTGATAACGGTGTTAAAACGATAACCACTAGAGCGAGGATCCAGTTAACTAAAAGCATTAAGACAATCGTAATGATAATAGTTAAGATACCTTGCATTAAGGTTTTAAATACCGCGAACATACCAGCGGCAAAGTTTTCCATATCTCTGATTTCAAGTTGGACAATATCACCATGTCTCTTCATATCAAAGTCTTTAATGGAAATAGAATTGATTTTGCGATAGACATCATCTCTAGCTTGTTTAATAACCTTTTGAGAAACGTTCATCACGACGACTTCAAATAGATAACCAAACACCACACCGATAACCACTAAGCCTAGAGCGACAAAGATATAAACGTTAAAGGCGTTTTGATCATTATCCTTTGAAGCATCAAGGGCTTTGCCTAATAAGAATGGTTGCGCAATTTGGGCCACCACAAATAACAAAGCGAAAAGAAGGGCGAGCATTAACTGACCGCGTTTAGCCTTTAAATATGTAAAAAGTCTATTCTTTGCGTTCATACTTACCTTTCTTAATTTGTGTTTGATAAATCTCTTTATAGATTGGGCAGTCTTTTAATAGGTCATTATGTTTACCTAAGCCAACGACCTTACCACCTTCTAAAACTAAGATATAATCAGCGTTTTGAATTGTCGCCACTCTTTGGGAGACAATGACTTTGGTCATGTCATCATAAGAATTAATGACTTCTCTAACGCGTTTATCGGTTAATAAATCAAGAGCGCTTGTCGCATCATCTAAGATTAAGAGATGTGGTTTTCTTACTAATGCTCGACCAATACATAATCTTTGTCTTTGACCACCAGAAAAGTTACTTCCACCTTCATTAACTTCATGGTTAATACCATCTTCATATTTAGAGACAAATTCATAGGCTTGAGAGTCTTTTAAAGCTTGGATGATATCTTTATCAGTGGCATATGGATTACTCATTAAATAGTTAGACTTAATTGTGCCTTTAAATAATGATGATTTTTGATTAACTAAACCAATATCATTTCTTAATGTCTTTAATGGATAACTCTTAATAGGTTTACCACGATAGAAGATTTCACCTTTATTCGCATCATAAAATCTTTCAATTAAGTTAATGACTGTAGTTTTACCACTACCGGTACCACCGATAATGCCAAACGTTTCACCTTTTCTAATTTCAAAGTCTAAATCTTTAAGGAAATAACCTTTATTATCATTAAAAGTAAACGACACGTGATTGAATTTGATAATTGGTGCGGATAGATTTACAGATATTGTCTTACCACCTTTAATCGCTGGTTCGATAGATAAAATGGAATCAATTCTCTTAGAAGAAACATGGGCTTTAACTAATTCAATAACCACCATTGAGAACTGAGTGACCACGAAGAAGATTTGTGATAGATAAGCCATCTCAGCGATAATTGTTGAGGCAATTAAAGTGTTATCCGCACTAAATAAGGCATTCTTTAACAAAAGAATAATGACGATTAAAACAATTGATGTAATAGCGAACGTTAATGGATTAATTAAGGAGTTAATACGGTTAACTTTAATAGCCTTATCTTGATATGCATTAGTTTTAACCGCGAATTCTTGATCTTCTGCTTCTTGTTGATTAGAGGCTCTAACCACTCTTGCACCATCAGTGGTTTCACTAGTCTTATTGCTTAATTCATCTAAATCATTTTGAATATCAACATAACCTTTTGATGATTTTCTAAGTACTAGGTAGTTCACTAAGAAGATCATTGGCACAATCGCTAAGAAAGCTAAACCCACTCTCCAATCAAGAACAAAGGACATAATTAATGAACCTAATAAAATGAATGGAGCGCGTACCGCTAATCTAACAAATAAAAGAACACCATGTTGTAATTGATAAGTATCACTATTTAAAACTGTTAATAGTTTACCTTGACCAACTTCTTCTCTTTCCTTTTTAGAAAGCATCAACATCTTAGTGTATAAAGCTTCTCTAATTTCTGTACCAACATTAACAGCACTACAAGCGGCGATATATTGGCTAAACATGGTAATGACATAACCAATCACACCCATTAATAAAATAATTAATCCACCCATCAAAGCGTCATTTAAACTTGTACCTGATGGATTAAATATTCTAATAAAGCTAGCCAAGCTAGAAGAAATCTTATTTGGTATTGAAGTAGGATTACCATATTGGTTTAAATCAATGATGGCTTTCATAAATAAAGGGATTAACAAATCAAAAAATGCCTCAATGGCTTTTAAGAATGGCCCTAAAGCAATACTAATAATATGATGCTTATATGAATCCCTAACTTTATTTATCATTGTTAATATCATAGCAAAAAATGCTAGATATTAAAATATTATAATATTAAAAACATGAGCGAAATAGTTGAGTGTCATTCAACTTTTGTTATATACTTTTGCCATGAAATTCGGATTACTAGTTAAAAAAATCAGACAAAGATTCCACATGACTCAATCAGAACTAGCAGCGTCTTTAGGCTACGCTGATAAGACAATGATTAGCAAAATTGAAAAAGGCGAAAGCCAAATGAGTTATGACAAAATCGTTCTTTTTGCTGAAAAGTACGCTTTAAATGTTAATGAGTTATTCTTCGATATTAACGAAGAACCATCATTTGAAACTCGTGATAAGAAAATCTTAACTATCCAAGATGTTTCTTGCTATGGTCAATGCTCTGTCACAGTGGCCTTACCTATTTTAAGTGCCTGTGGTTATGAAACCGCAATTTTACCAACTTCTATCCTTTCCACTCATACTTCTGGATTCAAAAACTTCCAGTTTAAGGATATGGATGAAGAACTAGCGAGATTCTTAAATCATTGGAACAATGAAGGATTAAAATTCGATGCTATTTATACTGGCTACTTAGGCAGTATCTCTTTAGTGGACTTCACTATTGCCGCCATTAAGCAATGCAAGAAAGAAAACGCTTTAGTGTTTATTGATCCTGCTATGGGGGATAACGGTAAACTCTATCCAGCTTTCGATACAGATTACGCCATTAAAATGCGTGAACTAATTAAAGATGCAGATATTATCTTACCTAATATCACTGAGGCTTGCTTCATGACTGGTGTTCCATATCAAGATAAATACGATCAAGCCTACATTGAAGGTTTAATCAAAGAATTACGTAAATACACCAATGCGAAAATTATTGTGACCGATGTGAGTTTCAAGAAGAACACCACTGGTGTTTACATGTATTACGATAATACTTTCCATTACTACAAACACCATAGGATAGGTGATGGTTATCATGGTACAGGTGATATCTTCTCCTCCACATTTGTTGCTAGTTATATGAAGAATAGGGACTTATTCCTCTCTGTTAAAATTGCCGCTGATTACGTCTATCGATGTATTAGTTACACCCAAAGTGATAAGACTCACTGGTATGGTGTAAAATTTGAACCATTATTAAATGGTTTGGTTAACAAACTAAATGACATCGAAAGGACAAATAGAAAAATGATTTATAAACATGTCGACGAGGCAGTTGGCAAAACTCCTTTAGTCGAGCTTACAAACTACGAAAATAGCTTAAAATTAAACGCTAGAATTATCGCTAAGGTTGAATACTTCAACCCAGCGGGTTCTGTCAAAGACAGAATCGCTAAAGCGATGATTGATAAAGCGGAAAAAGATGGCTTAATTAATAAGAACACCATCTTAATTGAACCAACAAGTGGTAACACTGGTATTGGTTTAGCGATGATTGCCGCTGCTCGTGGCTATCGCTTCATCGTGGTTATGCCAGATACCATGTCTATTGAAAGAAGAAATCTTCTTAAAGCCTATGGTGCAGAACTTGTTCTTACCGAAGGTAAATTAGGCATGAAAGGCGCTATTGCTAAAGCGGAAGAATTACATAAGCAATATCCTAATAGCGTTATTCCTTCTCAATTCACAAACCCAGAAAATCCAAATATCCACTACTTAACAACTGGTCCAGAAATCTTTGAACAATTAAGTGGTCGAGTTGATATCTTTGTCGCTGGTGTTGGTACAGGTGGTACCATCTCTGGTGTTGGTAAATATTTAAAAGAACAAAATCCAGAAATTAAGATTGTGGCAGTTGAACCAGAATCTTCACCAGTTCTTTCTAAAGGCACGCCTGGTCCACACAAGATTCAAGGTATTGGTGCGGGCTTTGTTCCTCAAACACTTGATACTAGTATCTATGATGAGATCATCACAGTATCTAATGAAGATGCCTTCGCTACTGGTAGAACATTAGCGAGAAACGAAGGCTTGCTTGTTGGTATCTCTAGTGGCGCTGCTGTTAAAGCCGCTACAGTGTTAGCCCAACGTAAAGAAAATCAAAGTAAAACTATCGTGGTTCTATTACCAGATACTGGTGAAAGATACTTATCCACAGATATGTTCAAGGAAGAGTAAAATAATAAAAACAAAGGAGACGGGTATCAATTCCGTCTCTTTTTATTTGCCTTTTTTCGTCATTTTTGTTTTAATATTTTTGTCGGATGTTATTGTCGCACGTTCATCCTGTTGATGTATCTGTGTCCTTCCGGCTTTTTTTATACCCAAATATCTAACATCTGCGTCTTTTTTCAATTCGATTTCAAACAGGCTAAATCTTCCTTTCAAATCTCTTTTCTCTTGCTTAACTATATACATAGGAGTTACTTGCCCTCTGATTGGATTTGGATCGATTTTCCAATTCTTTCGTCCGCCTGATGTTTTTGAGTGAGTAACTCTATGAAAAACATATAAGTTTCCTTCTTCATCTACTATGTATGCAGGGTGATTGTTTTTTAGATAAATTCTGAAGTGTCGCCTAAATTCTTTGTTTTTATGTTTTTTCATTAAAAACCCTCCTATTAATTAATAGGGGGATTTTTTGATTTTTTTCCTAAAAAACTTTATTATTCTCTGCTTCTTGTATTATCAGCGATGTTCCATTTAGCGATGATCCTCATCGCAATAAAGTGTGAAACAATAAGCACCACTAGAATGAAAGCGATTGCTAATAAAGCTGTTGGCCAAGAGAAGATAACTGGATAAACTTGAGCGTTTGAAGACGCTAATGATAATAAGATATGGATAGATAAAGCGCCTACTGGTAAACCAAATAAAGCGGAGAAGAATAACTGACTAATACTTTGTATTGTCCAGAAATTAGATATATCCATAACAGTAAAGCCAATAGCCCTTAAGACTGTTAATTGTCTTTGTTGTTCCATCAAAGCGTTTTGTGACATAATCGTTAAGATAATAAAGGCCATACCAAGAGAGAAGGCCACCATAATAGCGATCATCACATCCAATGCATCAAAGATACTATGTAAGTCTTTAGATAAAGACGAAGTAAAGACTGTTAATGATTGATTCTTATTCTCAGCAATATAATGCTGTAAATCTGCTTCACCAGTGACATTCATGATATAGCTAGTGACATAACTAACTTCTAATTTCTCCAGCTCCTCTAATGATAGATAAGTAATTGGATGGAAATATTGATATGAAATATCACTCACATAGACGCGTTTGTTATTAATTGATATATAATCACCTTTTTTAACATTAAGCTCGTCAGCGGTCGTTTTTGGTAATATTACACCCTTTTCTGGAACATATAACTTGCCACGTCCGTTAGAGTTAGGAATATGAATTAATTTATCAACACTGCTGTTAGAAACATCGACCGCTAAGCATTCTACATAGACGTTATGATCAGTGTTATCCACTTTTAAATATGTGTAGTAACAATTAACGAAATCTTTAATAAATCCACTACCGTCTGCCTTAACTTTGCCGCCTTCATAAAAGCTAAGGACATCTTCTTTGCTTTCTGCAGCGGTTAAATATACCTGTGCATCATAGTTAAGTCTTCTATCCACAGATTGGGCCACTAATTCATTTTTAGAGACACCAAATAAAGTAGATAAAAGAATCATCACTAAGGCTGCGAAGATAGAGAAAGTAGAAACAAAGAATCTTCTTGGATTTTGTAAGATTGAGTTAGTACCTAACTTAATATTCATTGGTGCTTTATCAATGAATCTTTCAATAGGCGCTGGTAATCTCTTTCTTTTTGCTTCATTAGAAATAGTTGCATCTTTTGGTGTGATACTAAAGATCCTTTGAGTGGATATTAAGGTAGTCACAATAGTAAAGATGATTAATAAGATAGCGGCAGCGCCCACTACCCAAGGATTAAGCAAAGAATTAATCGTTGGAATAGAATATGTATTCTTCATAATACCTGATAAGAAGATATTAAGCGCAAAGCCTGCAGGTGCACCTATGATAACTGAGGCAACCGCCATTAATACTGTATAAATAAGGAATAATTTAACAATGTCCCATTTACCCACACCTACAGAAACGAATATGCCGATTTGAGGGGTCATAGCCTTAATGATTTGGTTAATAAATAAGCCAACAACAATCATCGCTACTGTATAAAAGAAGACTGGTAAGAATACCGCGGCTATTTGCACTTGCGCTAAAGCGCGGTCCATATAGGCAATATGAGGCATATATGTTCTCACTGTTGTGCCTTTAACTTCCATGCCTTTCTTTTCAAGTCTCGCGGTAATTCTATCTACCGCGTCATCTAACTTCACACCCTGTTTATTTTTAACTAGAACTTGGTTAGACCAGTGACTAACAAAATGGTCGTCTGCAAGAGCTTCAACGATATCTGGAATGGTAATACCTGTAACAGCGACAGCTTTATCGTAGTATTCTTTATAAATAGTATCTCCGCTTTCAATACGGTCATGGACCATTTTCGCTAATACTGTTAAACCTTTAGATAATTCCACTTCACTAGCGTAGATATAACCAAAGTCATGATTATCTGACCAAATATAGTTATTCGCTCTTGGATAAATACCTTCTGGAGTTTCTACAATCTCTGCGATATAGAAATTCGCATACATATTTAAAAAGCCTAATTCCACAACATCACCAAGTTTGAAATTATTGTTTTTAGCGAACTTTCGACAGACAGAAATATTCGCAGCGACATCTACTTCTTTACCGCGGAAGTTAATCGCCTTTTTAACATATGGGGTACTTTCTAAAACATATCTTTTGAATATTTGATTCTTAAATTCACTCTTTGGATCATCGTCATATGAAAAGACTCTCGCTACGAGTGTTCTATCTGGTTTTTTAAGATAACAGTCTACAGTTAATCTAGAATCATATTTATCAATGATGTCATTTAAATCTTCAAGACAGTCTAAATTTTCTCTTCTAACAAACTGTGTAGAGACGAGTTCATCCATATCTTGATATTCAGTTACATAGTTAACGTAATTGTTTTTAGTGTTCACGATAGATGAACCAAAACAACACAAAAGAGCGACCGAAAGCATGCTCACGAAAACCATGGAAAAGAACAATCCAAGGAAGCGTTTAAAAAACGGCCGCAGCATGGTTTTAATCATTACCACTCAACCTCTTCTGCTTTAACAATGTGTTCGTTTATTTCATCAGAAATGACTTTACCGTTTTTCATCGTGATAATGCGGTTAGCCATTTGCGCTATTTCTCTAGTGTGTGTTACTAAAACAATAGTTTTACCTTCATTATGGATATCTTCTAATAACTTTAAGACCGCTTTACCTGAAACATCATCTAAAGCGCCTGTTGGTTCGTCGCATAAAAGAATATTGCTGTCCTTATTAAGCGCTCTAGCGATGGCCACTCTTTGTTGCTGACCACCAGAAAGCTGTCTTGGGAATTTATCTTTTTTATCTAATAAACCCACTCTATCCAAAAGAGATAAAGCTCTTTCTTTATTTCTGCTACCTGGAGAAAGGGTAACGTTTTGATAAACAGTAACATCATTAATCAAATTAAAGAATTGATAGACGAAACCCACTTCATTACGACGGTATAAAGTTAATCCCTTATCGTTTAATTTAACGATATCACGGTCATTAACAATGATTTGGCCACTATCGACTTTATCGATTGCCCCAATCATGTTCAAAAGAGTGGATTTACCACTACCGGAGCCTCCTAATATCACCAGAAAATCATGCTCATAGACAGTGACAGACACATCATTAAGCGCGTACATTAAACCTTCGCCTTCACCATATGTCTTAACAAGATTTTTAGCTTCAATTAATGGGACTCCCTTTTCCATAAATTTCTACCTCTTTTTAAAACTTTTTCTTCAAAGTTACTATGTTCTTTTTGTTTATGTAATCGTAAGCGTATTCGCTCATCAGTTTCTTAACTATCAGAATACCGAGGCCGCCTTCTTTCACTCTCGCTAACTCTTCTTGCCCGGTTAACGGCTTATTGTTAACGCTGAATGGATTGAACTGGATACCTCGATCAATAATCGTGATAACTAATTCGTTTTTGTCTTGGTTAAAGAGCAATCTGATGAAGATATCATCCGTATAATCGGCATAACCATATTTCACAATATTGGATAGCATTTCATCAGCGACGACATTGAGATTATTAATGAACATCTCTTCTAAATGCATCTTATGACCGAAATCATCAATCATTTGAATCATCTTAGATAAGTTCTCTTTAACACCTTTAAATCTTTGTTCTTCATAAAGGTAATTATCACCATGATATTTAATAGTGATATAGGTCATATCATCCGCTTGATCTTCACCATCAACGAATCTTTCAATATCATCTTTTAATGAGTGATGAAGTTCCACTAAGCAAGAGTATTCTTTATGGTTAAAGATATCGAGTAAGCGATCATCACCATAGAATAAACCATGTTTATTTCTCGCTTCAGTAATACCATCTGTATAAAGAGTTAAAGTATCACCATTATTTAATTGATAAACTTCATCCACCACAAAGACATCCTTAAGTGGACCTAAGACAAAGCCTGATTGACACTTTAAGAAATGATAGTTTTTATTTTGACCAACAACTGGAGGATTATGACCCGCATTAGCGAATCTCATCTCGCCTGTTTTAGTGTTAATAATGGCAAAGAAACATGTCACAAACATATTTGAATCATTACCTTTATTAATGGTCTTATTAACTTCTTTTAAGGTTTCCGCTGGGGATTTAGTAATGGAAACAATATTCTTAAAGCAAGTAATTGTTTTCATCATAAACATAGCCGCTGGAATACCTTTACCAGAGACGTCAGCGATTACTAAAGCGAAATGGTCGTCATCAAGTTGGAAGTAATCATAGAAGTCACCACCGACTTGTTTCGCCGCTTTAAGTTCCGCTTGGACTTCAATATCTTTAGAAGTAACTAAACCAGTTGGTAATGTCGCTAATTGGATGTCTCTAGCGACATCTAATTCTGTTTTGGTCTTTTCTTGTTCAGTGTTAACACTGATTTCTTTAACTAATAACTTATATGTACGGATATTTAAAGAATGAGAAATGATATAGATTAAAGTGAAGAGGGCCGCTCTTGGTAAGAAACTTAACGTTAAAGCGTCAACATAATGGTTTCTACCCGCTTCTAATTCACTATGTAATAGTTCATAACGTTCATTAATACCAAAGACGTTCATATCCACTTCGTGAGTAACTGGATCAATTTTATAGCCTAATAAGCTTGGATCATATTCACCAACGAATAAAGAACCATATAGGCACACTAACATGAGCGATAAAGAAGTAATGAAGATGATTCTACCAACCTTAGGATTATAGTAATGGTTAGTAATCATGATACATAATGCCCAACCAATAAAAGCGTTTCTTGGTAAAAGAATATTAAGGAAACCAATCGCTATCACAAATGAGAATGTGACGAAATACTTATATCCCGGTTTTCTAAGAAAAGATTTAAAACGGAACATATAAAGTATTGGTGAAAGCATAATTAGTATGCTTAATGGGAAAACGGTATGAATAATTGGTTTCATGTATGGGCTAGCATAAAATGCCCCTGTTAAATAACAAATCCAAATGCCTAAAAGAAGGACACCACCAAAGGCGGTCGCTAAGCTCATCTGCTTATTAGCGTCAGCTTCGTTATCGTAATATGCTTCTAAATATTTATTTCTTTCTGCAGCGGTCATATTAGGCACCTATTTCTAAGTCGTTATATTTACGGAGTAAGATTTCTAATCTCCTCTTACAACCATTGAATCTCTTTTCATTGTCTCTTTGATTGGTTAAGGTCCACCACACCATGTGGATATAGCACACTAAGGCAATCTTATCTTTAATGGCTTGGTCTTCATTACCAAAGTATAAATTAATGATTCTGTTATATAGAGTCATAGAGAAAGCCGCAGATACGCCTAAGAATCTTTCGTTGTTACCTGGATCATCTTCTTCAAAGGCCACGTATGGAGCGCGTAAAGCGGCTAATTCGAAAATTGGGTGACCACGGGATAATGTATCCATATCAATTAAGAGGAAATCATCACCTTGAACCATGATGTTTTTGAAGTGACAGTCACCATGCACAAATGTCATTCTATCTGGAATGCTTTCAATGAGATCTAAGCACTTTTGTGCATCTTTTTCTTCTAAGTAAGGTTTAATTTCTTTGACCTTTTGGAGATAGAACTTTTTCGCATCTGGAATGATTGGATCATAACATTCAGTGGTATTAATCTTCTTGAGAAGTTTAACGTATTTATCTAATAAATCATTATATTGTTCTGGATATTTCACAAAAGCGTTCTTTAAAGACATACAGTCAAGCATTTCAAAACGCACACCAAACTTATCACCAACTTTAACGATATCAAAAGATATCGCTGTAGGAACACCGGCGACAAAGGCTTGCTTAGCGAGTTTTAATTCTCTTTCAATTTGATGCTCATCGCTTGTTCTTTTAAAGACTTTAACAATTGTGTCTTTATCTAATCTATAAACTGTGGAGAAGAAACCTTCACCGATGACTTCCGCACCTTTAACATCAATGACCTTTAAAGCTTTAGAAACATCCATGATATTGGTAAAGCCTGTCATGCTTAAGACATCATAGACTTCTAATGAAGCTTCCTTAATATGAACGTCATCATATTTTTGTTTAAGTTTAAGAATAATACGAAGGCCCGCACTGGAGACATAACGTAATTGGGAGAAATCTAAGTTTAATGTTTGGAAGGTTTGATGATCCGTGACTTCTTCAATTTCTTTCTCAACATCATCAGCGTTATAAGAATTGAGTTCCCCTTCAAAGAATAAAGAAAGGATATTGTTATCTAGTGTAAATTTCATATGGGTCTCCTTCTATGATTTTTTAACGTGTTTCTATTATAGCATACGTCATGCGCACAAAAGTGCCACAAAAAAAGGTGTTCTAGCACCACCTTTTTTCGGCCGCTTCATTATGAGAAAACTTTTTTCGGGTATGCGGCTATTTTTTCTTCTTCGGTAAAGGAAAGAAGAGGGAAAGTATTTTTTTAAGTTACACGAAAATGGGTAACCTAATTTTTAAAAAGAAAACTTGATACTCTCATTATAATACTTCTTTTGTATTTATCTAGATATTTTTACGGAAAAAATACCGAATTAAATTAATATTGTCCTAGTATTCGATTGGCTTCGCTAATTATGGTACGACCAGCTTCGTAGTCTATACTGTAGACATTATAGTAAAAGACATCATGGCGGCACACTCTATCTTGTTTTATATAGTTAACAACATAGACAGTACGATAATTTCTACCTAAACCAAAATACCAAGGTTTGACCTCGTAGCTAATAAAGTCCGGAGTGTTGTATAGGAAATACATTTCGTCTTGAGGAGGATACTCTGCGACTGTATCAAAATATGAATACTCGATATTTTCTAATGTGCCTAGTAACTGTGCTTGACTATCTATAAATATATCATTTCCAAGGCGACCTCTTATTTTTTGTTCATCTTTTAAAGAATCGAGTAATTTATAAACACTTTTATTATTTTTAGTATCAAGAAAATCTTCTTCCGACACTTGTTCAGCATAATCGTAGCGGTCTTCCACATAGGTGAAAAATGCTTTCGCTGATTCTTTTGAGATAGTGAAATAACTATATGAATCTAAAATATCTGAGCCATATTCATTAACGATAATTGAACCGTTTTCATAAAACCTCATTTGACTTGTTAAAGAACGGTCATAACCATAACGGTAAATATCATAGGAAACGAATCTATCCATATCTTCTGGTTCGGTGAATCTCTTTTTAGCGTCCAGCTTCTTTAATTCATCCATGATATAGGAATCACCATCATTTAGCCATATATTATAACTACGACCATTTTGAACGTAATAATGGCATTCATCGAGGTTTACAACATCTTCTAAAATCTCTGAAAACGTCTTGCGTTTGAGTTTTTGTGTACAACCCGTTAACGCACTAATGGATATAGTAATAGCAGTAAATAACACTAATTTATTCATTTTCATATGGAATGCCTCTCATTTATTAGACCATAAATGACTAGAAAACTGCTAACAATTAATTACGGTTCTTAAGAGGCGCGTACGCTACATCAAACATTCTCTCACCATCTTCATGAGAGATTTCATATTCAGCAATAAGGAAATGGTAGTTACCATCTTGATAGTCACCATAGACCTTAGTAACACCAGCGGTAGTAAAGTTTTTGCCACCCTCTAAGATATAACCATAAGAAGCGTAATCATTTTCATAATCAATAGCGAGTATAGAGTTATCAATCGCATTATAATCAACACTCTTATAGCCCTTAAATGTATGAGGGGTAGCCTTAATCATATCAATCATCTCTTGGACCAATTCTTTTTTAGTATTAGTTAAGTTACTGGAAATATATCCTGTTGCTACACTATATGGATGAGTAACTTCAAGATCAAGATTGCAGTAATCACTTTCTCTAGCCAAATCAGCGTCCGCGGTTTCTAAGAATCTCTCTAACGAGCAATATTTTTTAATATCTTCATAGTAATGACGTTCACCGTTTTCAATTTTAGCTAAGTCTTTTTCAACTAAGTTAAAAAGCGTATCAGTGGATTCTTTATCCGCTTTAAAGAAAAACTCTTTGTTATCTTTGGTGTAGGAAAAAGTGGTTTTACAAGAGAAATGACCATTATCATAAACGGTAATTACACCGTTTTGTTCTATTGGACGACTAAAATCACCACATGTAATAGTCACATAGTTATCGGTTTTCTTAAACTGCCCAGACATAATACGTTCATACTTGAATTTTGAGTGAACGTATTTCACGATTATTTCTTCTTCATCAAATGAAGTTAATACGTGACCAGTCATATTGACTTTATGATAAGCCGATCTCATATCATAATTTGGTTCTTTAATACTTAAGTATTCATCGAATGGGTAATACCACATTAAATCATATGGACGGATAACGTTTTCATCATTGTCGGTGCTATTACAACCCACCATAGATAAGGAAGAAGCAAGAATAAATAATGGGATTAATAATTTCTTTATTTTCATAGTTATTTATTCCCCCATTCATCGATTCTTTGTTTGGCAATTGAGGAAACCTTCTTAAAGAAAGCTTCACCATCACTTCTTTCTAAAGAATAAGAAACGGTGCACCAATAATAATTACCATCAGAGTAATTCTTATAAAGTTGCATAATACTGAAACTTACATAATTGTACATATTGAAGTAGTAACAATTTCGATATCCATACATGAAAGGAGTACTTAAGTATTTAGGATTCTTTTCATGCTTGGTATTTTCCTTTTTAAGTTCAAGTTTAGCGATTTCATCAAGCACTAAACCTTTGTTGTCGTCAACAACATAAGAGAACTTGATAAAACTATCGTCTCCATATTTACCAATATCGTATTTAAGCTTGTTTTCTGCATCACGTGTCGCGTTAATGGCCTTGCAGTTTTTAACATAACCAGCAACTGTGCAGTCTTCTTCCGCTTGCTTTTTAACGTTAATATTTTGTTCTTCAACCTTTTTAATTTCTTGTTCAGTTGTATCGAAAATGACCTTAACGTTTTCTAAAGCAATATTGAAATAATAATGATGGTCATTACAGTCATTTAAGAATAACGAACCATTATCATAGATGGTGAGATCCGCCATAACGTCGTTAATTTCATCGCCATAGCAAAGAGTGTATTTTACATATTCTTTGCTCTTTTCGATTGTTTCGTCTTTACTCACAAAGTCAGCGTAAGAAATAGCCATAATGCTGTCGCGAATCTTAAGTTCATCATCAAAGCAAGTGAGCTTATGATTAGACATTTTTACTTTTGGCCAAGCATCTTCTGCATAACGGAGTACTTCATGAGGATGGTTAAGCCATTCAGGCATATCTTTTTTCTTCTTTTCTTCTTTGGAATTGCAAGAAGTAGTAAGTATTGTAAATAACAATACAGGGAGCAATACTATTTTCTTTTTCATACAATGAAAATCCTAAAGCAAAATATGCAAAAAGGCAACATATAATCAAAACATTTTTAAATAAAAGAAGCACCCCAGTTAAGAAGTGCTTCTTATTTGGCGAAATAGTAGGCTGAATTACTGTTTCGCGTTTTTCTTACGATATTGTTTTAGTATTTTGTTTTTATTGATAGCGCAACATGCGCAGTCACCTGTTGGCAAGTTGTGAGCGCGCTTATAGATATAACGCCCAAGGAGAAACGAAATGAACGTTACGGAGGAGACACTAACAATGATGACCAATATCGTATTAAACATAGTTATTTAATTAACGCTTTAGCGTCCTTTCTTTTATTAACATAGTGAATGATGAAACCAGCAGCCACAGCAGCGGCGATCATCGCTAATGTTGTAGGAATAGCCCAAGCTAAGCTTTCTTTAGAAAACATGCTTAGGAAGCAGTAGATAAATGATGCACCAATATAGCTAGCGACAATCCAGAAGAGTAATGTCCATTTGAATTGGCCCTTTGGTAATTCCGCTTTGGCGGTAGCAACAGCGGCAAAGCATGGGATAGTTAACATATTGAAAGCGATGAAAGCAATACAACCTTGCCATGTGATACCTGTTGCTTGAATCATGGCAACAGAAGCTTCAATACCTCCTTCGTCCGCTTCAATGGCTTCAACGAGTTCTGGATTAGCAGCCACGATAATCGCGCCTAAAGCCATGAATGTGGCGATAACGTTTTCTTTGGCAATTAAACCAGTAATAGCAGCAACTGCGAAGACAAAGCCGAAAGCAGTTAATTGGCTACCGAAGCCCATTGGGGTGAATAATGGTTGAATTAATGAACCAATACCTTGGAGGATTGATCCTTCAAATGTACCTAAGTAAGCCCAGTTCCAACCGAAGTTAGATAAGAACCAAATGACAATGGTACTGGCTAAAATGATGGTGAAGGCTTTCTTAACGAAGTGTTTAGCCTTATCCCATAAGTGAATCATTAAAGCTTTGAATTGTGGCCAGTGATAGGCTGGAAGTTCCATAATGAATGGAGCAGCATCGCCTCTCATTGTGGTCTTTCTCATAATGATTAAACATGTAATAGCGGCAATCATACCAACGACATACATGGAATAGGTAATAACATCAGCGTTACCGAAGCCAAAGTGTTCAACAATACCACCGGAAATAGCCACTAAAATTGGAAGTTTAGCACCACAAGAGAAGAATGGAATAACTCTAATGGTCGCGGTCTTTTCTTTGTCATCCGCTAGGGTACGGGTATTAATCATCGCAGGAACAGAGCAACCAAAACCCATAATCATTGGGATAAATGCACGACCTGATAAACCAAACTTACGGAAGATTCTATCTAAGATAAAGGCAACACGCGCCATATATCCGCTGTCTTCCATAATGGAGAAGAATAAGAATAAGAATAAGATTTGTGGTAAGAAGCCTAAGATGGAGAATAAACCACTTAAGACACCATCACAGATAAAGCCTTGGAACCAAGCAGCGCTTTCTGGTAAGACACTTTCAAGTCCACCACCAACTGCTTCAATAATAGCCGAGAATGACATATCGAAGAAATTGAATAAGATCACGCCTGGTGAGTTAATACCACCATCTGTCCAAATTAAACCTTCATAGATTGTGCCTTCAAATGAAGGAGCAACACCTGAGAATAAACCACCTAAGAAGAATAAGTTTTCAGAGAATGTTAAGTGGAAGACTAAGAACAAGATAACCGCGAAGATTAATAAGCCCCACACCTTATGTGTTAAGACTCTATCGATACGGTCACTTCTTGTGCTATTAGCGTTTTTCTTTGCCTTCTTAGCTTCTTTTTCGTTTTTAGGTTCTTTAACTTCTTCCTGATGTTTTTTCAAAACGCTGGAATAGTTATTAGCGATATAGTTATATCTCTTATCAGCGATAATGGCTTCAATATCATCCCCAAAGACATCATTCTTGATGGTCTTTTTGAATTCTTCCACCATTTCTAAAAGGTCTTTATGATCTTTAACTTCTAATTCATCACCTTCAGCGAGTTTAATCGCATGGAATAATGGATTAGCGACTTCTTTACCTTTAAAAGCAATTCTTAAATCACCAATAAGGTGTAATAAGTCTTGATCTTCAAGAACTGTTTGACCTTTTCTTTCTGTTTGACTTGCTTTATACGCAACTTGCATTAAGTCATCGAGGTTGCTTTCCTTTAAAGCAGACACTTTAACAACAGGGACACCTAATCTCTTTGATAAAGTTTCTTCATCAATTTGATCACCCGCTTTATCGAGGACGTCAATCATGTTAAGAGCGACGACCACTGGAACATCGATTTCTAATAATTGAGTTGTTAAATATAAGTTTCTTTCTAAGTTTGTGGCATCAACGATGTTAATCACACAATCTGGTTTTTCATCGAGGATGTAGTTACGAGAGATGACTTCTTCGTTAGTGTATGGACTTAAGGAATAAATACCTGGTAAGTCGACAATCGCGATTGGTTCTTCTAACTTCTTATAAGTACCGTCTTTCTTTTCAACGGTGACGCCTGGCCAGTTACCAACATGTGCGGTACTACCGGTTAAGGCATTGAATAATGTGGTTTTACCACAGTTTGGATTACCCGCTAAAGCAAAATGTTTCATATTACTTCGCGTCCTCCACTTCTAACACTACTAACTGAGCTTCAGTTTTTCTAAGTGTTAATTCGTATCCTCTGATTGTGACTTCAAGAGGATCACCTAATGGGGCTTTCTTTCTTAAATATACTGTCGCACCCGGGGTAACTCCCATGTCGAATAGTCTTCTACGAAGGCGTCCCTCACCTTCTACTTTCTTAATAAGGCCAGTCTCGCCTATACGGAATTGGTCTAGTGTTTTTAGCATAACTCCTACCTTTCTACGCTACTAGAATTTTGGAAGCAATTGAGCGATCGAGCGCAAGTCTGCCATCCTTAACGATGATAATAACTCCTCCGTTCATTGAAGAAACAACAGTAACTTTAGCGTTAACTAAAACACCTAAACTTTCTAAATGTTTTTTGTTTTTCTCATCAGCGAGCACTCTGATGATTGTGACTTCTTCATTAATTGGAGCAAGAGCTATTGGCATACTATTTACTTCCTTTCAGTTAGTTAGCACTAACATATTCCTCAAAAATAATAGTTAGTCTAAACTAACCACTATATTATATATTAAATATATTCCTTGTCAAATTAATTATATAAAAATAAAAGACGCCCTTGTCGGCAAACAGGGCGTCCCGGAGAAAGAACATTACTTGCTTTCTTTTTCTTTTTTGTCAGTGATGATCTTATTGCCGAAGTAGCCTAATAAGACACTCTTGAGGTCAATACCTAAGGTCTTATTGAGACCAGCGAAGATTTGATCACCGTGTTGTTGAATTTCAGAAACTAATTTAGCTTCATTACCATCACCGTACATTGTGATGCCATCGATTTGCGCTAAGGCAGCAGCGATTGGTTCACTGTAGGCTCTGACTGTTTCTGGTAAGACGTTGCTTTCTAAGATTAATTTTAATTTAGCTGCATCGTTATAGTGTTCCATAGCATCGGCTTTGGCTTTGATGGCGTCAGCTTCCGCTTTACCTTTAGCTTCGATACCTTGGGCTTCCATTAAGGCTGCTTCTTTATTAGCATCAGCTTCGATACGAACGGCTGTAGCAGCTTGTTCACGAGCGGTCTTTTCAGCTTCCGCAGCGACTTTCTTAATTTCCGCTTTGCGTTGTGCTTCAACAAGTTCTGCTTCTGCCACTGTTTTTCTCTTGAAGAGTTCAGCTTCAGCAGCTTTTTCTGTGGCATACTTTTCAGCATCGGCTTTCTTGTTGATGGTAGCCGCTAATTTCTTTTCGGCTAATTCAACTTCTTTGTTACCAAGTTCGACTTCTCTTTCTCTCTTGGAGATTTCCGCATTGGTTGTGGCAATGTTGATTTCTTCTTGTCTCTTTTGTTCTTGAATACGATAAGCGGCATCAGCATTCGCTTTAGCGGTATCTGTTTTAATCTTTAATTCCGCTTCCTTTAAGGCGTATTCAGTGTTCTTTTGGACAATGACTGTCTTAGAGTTAACTTCTGCTTCATTAGCTTCTTGTGCGGCTTTTGCTCTAGCAATGCTGACATCTCTTTCAGCGTTTGCTTTAGCAATCGCGGCCTCTTTAGAAATTTGGGAGATGTTATCGATACCTAAGTTTTCAATAACGTTATTTCTATCAGAGAAGTTTTGGATATTGAAGTTCACTAGTTCAATACCTAGTTTACCCATATCCGGAATGACGTTTTCTTGCACCTTAGTGGCAACACCTTTTCTATCTTGGACGAGTTCGCGGATACCGACTGTACCAACGATTTCTCTCATGTTACCTTCAAGAACTTGTTTGACTTGTTCAATTAAGTCATCTTGGTTCATGCCTAATGTTGCTTCGAACGCTCTTTCGAGTAATTCTGGATCACTGGAGATTTTTAAGTTAGCGACACCATCAACGTTGATGTTAATGAATTCGCGTGTTGGAATTGGTTCACGAGTCTTAATATCGACTTGGAACACTTTGAGTGATAAGCGGTCCTTTCTTTGTAAGAATGGGATTCTCCAACCCGCTTTTCCTCTTAAAATTTTTCTTTTGCCGAGACCGGAGACCATGATTGCTTCATCTGGTCTTGCCTTTGTGTAAGAGCAGGCGATGAAAATCACTGTTAAGATGACTAATACGACGCCTAATACAATTAATACCCACATAATACCTTCCTCCTTTGTGGTAACTTTTTTCGAGAAAGAGATTTGTGCCGAATATATCGGTAAATTCTCTTTTCAACATTATTGTACATATTTATACATTTTCTTACAATAAATATCGAAAAAATCGGATTAAGCTTTGCTTAAAAGTAATAGAAAATATAATAAGTAGCAAGGTTGTCTACTTAAAAGAACATCAGGGTCATAATTTATAAATAAAAAGAAAAAATCCCCGGTAGTTATTTACCGAGGAATTTTAATCAATTTAGTCAATCTCTCTGACCGCTTCCACGAACAAATCCGTTAATAGAGGATCAAACTGTGTACCACGTCCTTCTAGGATTATATTAATTGATTGTTCTTTAGAATAAGCTTTCTTATAAACACGGTCACTGATTAACGCATCATAGACATCAGCGAGAGACATGATACGCGCCTCTAAAGGTATTTCTTCACCTTTTAATCTATCTGGATAACCAGTACCATCATATCTTTCATGATGATATTTAGCGATGTTAAACGCCACATCACTATATTCTTTATTTTCTACAGAATAGATAGTCTTCTTAATGATATTAGCCCCATAGTTAGCGTGCTTTTTAATAATCTCATATTCTTCAGGGCTTAATTTACCTGGTTTATTTAAAATAGTGTCTGGAATTTTAATCTTACCAATATCATGAAGAGGGGCCGCTAAAACGACATTACGGAAATAATCACCACTAATATCGGAGAACTTTTCATGCTTCTTCATTTTGCCAATTAATCGATACACGTAGTCACCGCTTCTCACAATATGACCACCTGTATCTTCATCTCTTTCTTCAACAACAGTGGCTAACGCCGCAACTGTACCTTTTTGAATCTTTTCAATCTTCATAGAGGTTGATATCTCTTTAGTGTTTCTCATACAAATAACACCATAAAGAAGCATAGCAATAACTAAGAATGTTAAAACGTTCATCATATCTAAACCAAAAGCGTGTGGTGATTTAAAGAAATAAGAGAAAGTTAAATATAATGCGGATTCAAATATCATGAAGATATACATTCTAAATGGTCTATCATCAGTGCTTAATGGTAATAACGCTATAAAGGCCACCACACTTGTCGCAGGCATTTCATAGTTACTAGGAGCAACACTTAATAAAATTGAATAAGTCCAAAGAAGAGTTAACTGGCCATAGCATAAGAAAGAATTAAGATAGATGCTCTTTTCTGGAATGACTTTGATAAAGGCAAAAGTAAAGATAAATACACTACCTAAAAATAATATTAAGTAAGGGAGCCATGTATCTTCTTTACTAACAAGTAATGTAAACAACAAAAATAAAAGTCCCATAATGGTTGCCAAAAGGGACGTGATTTTTAAAATCCTACGGTTACGTCTCCACATGAGAGGGCGAATTAGTGCGTACTCTTCTTTGCTGACGCCACCACGTATAAAGAAATTAACAACCTTTTTTGTCATAGAACTCTTCTCCAATTCCACTAATAAAAGTAATGATGTATTTAGCTTATATGATGTTGGCCGTAATTATTGTAAAGGAAATATCAAAAAATAAAAACCCCGATAATTATTTATCGAGGAATTCTTTTAATTTTTGGAATGTTTCTTCATTAATCGCGTGTTCAATTTCACAAGCTTGATCTTCCGCGCTTTGAGGGTCAACACCAATCTTGATAAAGAATGAAGTTAAGAACTCATGTTTTTCTAATGTGTTCTCAGCGATTCTTCTTCCAATATCGCTTAAGACGAGTTCACCATCATCTTTCACGGATATTAATCCTTCTTGTTTAAGTTTTTTAACCGCGATAGAAACACTAGGTTTAGAGAAACCAAGCTTATAAGCAACATCAATGGATTTAGGATTCTTACCTTCCTTTTCCAACTGTAAAATTGCTTCTAAATAATCTTCACGTGATTCTTTTTTGTTCATGAATCTCATTATACACTTATCTTTCTAGAATTGAATACAATCCAGTGCGAGCATGATAACAAAGCCAATGATAAATGACCAAACACCAAAGTGGTCATGTCCTTCGCTTGTCATCTCTGGAATCATCTCTTCCGCGACTACATAAATCATACAGCCAGCGGCAAAGGCTAAAGCCCATGGCATAATGCCTTGAATTTGCATCGCTAAGAATAAACCAAACACTGCAGCGATTGGTTCCACAACACCTGATAACATACCAAATAAAAATGCTTTAAATGAGGAACCACTTTCACCTTTAATTGGTAAAGATACCACTGCGCCTTCTGGAATGTTTTGAATACCAATACCAATGGCGAGTAATAAAGCACCTACAAGTAAAGCGTGGTTATTAGGTTGAGATAACGCGACACCAAAGGCAATACCAACAGATAAACCTTCTGGGACGTTATGGATGGTGACCGCTAAAAACATTTTAGAAGTCTTTGATAATGATTTAGCTTTCACACCTTCTTCTTTGTTCTCTTGACTATGGAAGTGTGGCACCACCTTATCAATTAACCATAAGAATCCAGCGCCTAGAACGATGGAAATAACCACCACTAGCCAATTAGGCATATAAGCAACGTTTCCGTCTTCTAAAGCCGGTTTAATAAGGGAAAAGAATGAAGCGGAGAACATCACGCCTGCGGCAAAGCCAGTAAAGATTTTATTTAATCTCGGTGAGATTTCTTTTTTACGAATAAAGAAGACAAATAATGCCCCTAATGTTGTGCAGATAAATATTAGGGGTATACCAATTAATGGGTAGACAAAGTCTTGCATATTGATTACCTCCAAAAGAACAACTTTTTAACTGCTTGTGTTTTGTAGTAACTAGTAATCCTATAACCTGTTGGATAAAAGGCTTTAACGAAATCTTCTTGGTCCAATTCTAAAGGTGTTATCACCACGAGTGAATTAGTTAAGTGAGAAGCCTTTACTTTCTTATAAGACGCAAAGTTCTTTCTCACCGTGTCTTCAACGTGCATTTCACACATTCCACACTTCATTCCATCAATGCCTAAGATATATTTATTCATATTAGTTACCTATGGTGATTTACTACATGAGTTAGTCACCACTAACTAATAATATCACAATAAATAACTTTGCAAAGAAAAATGTATTTATATTTTTATCTCTTCCACGAATAAAGATATTGGTGTTTTAAAGAACGTGCTTATTTTATAAATGTTTTGGAATGAGGCATTATATATGGATTTATCACTAGAACGATATTTGTTTAGCGTATTAACACTTATACCTGTTGCTTTGCTTAATTTATTAATGGAGCATCTATAACGTTTACAAAGAAGTCTTAATATCGTTTCTTCTTTTTCTTTGTCGTGGAAATAATCCACTAGTTGAGAGATATCCATTTCGTGATAAATATTATAAAGGTCTAGCATTTTTTCTAATGGTAATTTTAAAAACAAATATGAAAATGGTTTGCGTAGCATTAGGAATAGCTCAAAGTAACAATACCCACACCAATAGGCATCATTATATATGCCAAAACTATCATCCTTAGCTATATTGTTGCCCACTATTGAATGATATCCTTCTTCAACGGAAATGTCTGAGATTTCAATCAAATTTCCGTTTTCGATATTCCTTATATAATCACTACTTGCAAGATAATCAGTAAAAGCTGTTAAATTCATTTTGTTATGGATAGCAACAACAAAATAGCGGCAGAATGTTTCCTTTATGTCATAAATTAAGTATTTATTCATTGTCAAAAGCCAAGTCCCTTAGACGTATTCCTTTCACATAACGATCGCTTTTTATTAAGTCAGCATAGATGCCATCCGCTTTTGCTTTTCTTAAATAATACTGTTCTCTGCTAACTTCATAAGTTTCTTCAAAATCTAAAAAGTGAAGATTTGAAAAAGCCCTTTGAGATACAAGAACATATTGTTTACCCAAATCTCCAGAGAGAAAGATTTGCTCTAGTGATTTCAGAGTGATTTCGCCTTTAATGAATGATTCTGGAAATTGGAAATAGCTATCATCAGCGCGATAACCAATCACTACATCATATTTCGAGATATCAATTAAGTATCTTTTTTCTAGATACTCTAGTTCAACTGGGTGTTTATCTTTGAGTGCTTCTGGCAGTTTGCGATTGTGAACTAATAAAGCAACCCAATAAAGAACGTTATTATATGGGGGTTTGGTTAAATCAAGAATCTTTAAACGATCATCTCTAATTCTATATCTATTAACAAAGCCCGCACCTTTTCTTTTTGATGCCCATTCTTTTGCTAATTCTTTATTAGAACAGCAGTAAAAACCAAGTCCATAATCATTGAACTTGTTTCCTAACCCAAACTGTGGTTTTTCCACAATGCTGTCACTACCGTGATAAATAATTCTTTCCATACACAAACATTGTATTTTGTGTAAGTATTATTGTCAATATTTAGTACTGTATTACCATATTTTATTTATTTTAGGTACACAATTAAATCACAAACATGCAAACAATAACGTTTAAGAAATCATAAATACCGTGGCCCAAGGCCAAGCCTAAGTATTTGCAGTTCTTAAGGAAGTATTTAGCAAAGCCAAATATTAAACCAAAACCAAAGGTAAATAAGACTTGGAATAGACTACCGTTGATGATGTGCCAAATACCAAATAATGCCGCGGCAATAATGACACCAATCCATTTATTCTTCTTAAAGAAACCGCAAAAAGTTTCTTGATAATAAACTCTGAATACTAATTCTTCTACTGGACCCACGAATAGGACAAAGAAAAGTAAAGAAAGCAATAAGTTTGTCAAATTAAAGTCTTGATGTTCGCCGACAATAGAATGACCCAATAACGCTGGTAAAAACGCTGCGAAGAAAGAGATGACTATAGCCAATCCTAAGCCAATTAGATATTGCTTCCAGTTCTTTACATCAAAATCAATCTTGATACCTGTGATGATGATAGCAGCGGTAGCAACACCAGCAATGGCAAAATAAACGCCCCACCTTAAATAGGCTTTAGGTGTTCCTGTTATTGGCAAAATACTTGGTAAAAATGTTAATAAAACAAGCAACGCTGTAGTGATAATAAGGACGATAATTTTCTTTTTCATAAGACAATGATATTCTCGTTACATCAAGAAAAAAAGAAGAACTTATTTATCCTTCTCTTCTTTACTAATTTCTCTTAGTTCTTTTTGATCTCTACGACCAGATGTTTCGTTATAGAAGTTAACAATGATAGAGGTGATGACCGCGACAGCGATAATACCGTATAAACCTAATATCACGGTTAATACTCTTCCTAAAGGTGTGACCGCGGTGAAATCACCGAAGCCAATCGTAGTCACTACCGCGAAGCTATACCATAAGGCATCTGGGAAATTAGTGATACCTGGTTCCACTGTTTGAAGAACAATGGAGAAGCAAATAATCGTGGTTAATAAACCAAATAAGATTTCTAAAGAGAATGTGGAAACAATAATCTTAAATAAGACTTTAACTTTCAAAGTAGCGAAGATAATCATCGCCGCTTCAATGAAGGATACCACAGCGATAAAGACACATTCTAAAGTCACAATTGTGACGACGTTTTCTTCCGCTGGGGTAATAAATATACCAATGGCTAAAACAACAGCAAAGGCAATGATTAAACCATTTAAAATGATACTGCGTATATCATGCTTTTGAATAAGTGAGAATGCTCTAGATATGACAATAGATAAACAATATAATCCAGCGGTAATTTGGAATACCTGGGGGTTATATGTATTACCGGATAAAGAGACAATGCCCAAAATAGCGTTAAATATAAATAATATTAATGATCTAATAAAGTTTAATTTGGTACGGTCTTTTAAGAATGAAACGATACTTAATAAGGCTGTGGCCATAAAGACCCAAATTAAAAACTTACTAGCTTCTTCTGGTGTCTTTTCATAGATTTGTAAAATCGTTAAAGCGGAGAACGCTAAAACTAAAGTGGAAAGAACAGTGCTCACTAGTGTTAACAGCACTTTCATGAATGGTTTTTGAAAGAAATCGGTTTTGCGTTTACTCATAATGTAAATAATATATCATTCTAGATTTTAGGAAGAGGCGGTAATTTGGTTTTTTCTTTAATTCTTTCCTTTTCTACCGCCATCATAAAGCCAAGGAGAAATCGAGGAAATGTTTTGTAAAAGTCACCATCACCATATCTTTTATCTATCAATTTAATAATCTGATCAATCTGATCTTTGTATGGTGAGTCTTTGTTCAGAAGCGCTTTCGCCGAATTCATTCTGCCATTTGTTGATTTGACTTCAAACACATCAATTCCTTTGGTGGTTTCAACTAAAAAATCATTTTCAAGATGTTGCAAAGTATCTTCGAAATAGAATAACGGAACATTCTCTTTGTATAGCATTTCGGCCGCAATCGATTCATAAAGAGCACCTTTGTAGGCTCCTAACTTCCCAGAAATAATCTCATTTAGAAGCATAGGAGGATATGAAGCAACAAGAAGCCCAATATCAGGGAAATAAATTTTAAACTTATCTGGATAATAATTGCCATTCAATGGTGTTTCAACAGCTGACGTGTTAAAGCATCTAACTATTAATCCAGTTTTTTCGAGCCAAGTAATAGCATCAGAGAACTCCTCGCTTCTTCCACCACCTTCAATGTCTTTGTATTTAAATTTTTTGCTGTTTTCTTTAGCAAGTTGCATATGAATGGATGAGAAGAGTTTTGATGTTTTTAAAAACAATCTGCTATCAATCACTTTGTTTCCATCTTCATTGTATTTTGTACCAAAGTCGTTTAAGTAATCTTTCAAAAGATTTGTTAAAACCATCCTAGATTCCATTAAATCGTTTGTTTCCAAAAAGCGCACAACAGACCGAGGCATGCCACCAACCGCTATGTACCTCAGAAAATAATTATAAATAATGTCCAAAAGATTATCGTCTAAACGAACATGCTTTCTGACCGAATCATAAATTAGTTCAATTGTCTTATCACTTACGCCAAGGGCTATTAGGAATTCTTCAAAATCAAGTGGCTTGAGAGTTAAATAGTTATCATAGCCAGCTGGGATGTTTTTTACCTTAAAATCAGACAATCCAAGCAAGCTTCCGGTAGCAATTACATCATATCCATACTCCTGAGAAAAAAGTTTTAAACACTCCCTGGCAGGAGCGCAATCATTAATCTCGTCCAAAATTAGTAAAGTCTTATTTGGTTCTATTTTTTTATCTGAGTAATAGATTCTTGATCTTTGAATGATAGTATCAACATCTATTTTTTTATTCGGCCCATTTTGGCTGAATATGTCTCTTGCATTGCCATCAAATCGCAAATCGTAAACTATAACATTTTCGTAATACTTTTCACCAAATCTTTGCGCCAAATAACTTTTCCCAACTTGCCTTAAGCCATCAATAATGAGTGGCTTTTTATCTTGGCTAGATTTCCATTTAAGCAAATCCTTGTAAGCTTTTCTGTATAGTTCCATTCTTTAATCCTCACATTTATTATAGCACAATATTTCAAAAAATGCGAGGTTTTACACTTTTTGAATTCAAAAAATGCGAAATTTTACACTTTTTGAAGATTTGTCCTTTATCAAATAAAATTAAAAATACAACGTATTTTTTGTACGGTGTAACTAATTTATGCGATTTTAGCGAGTGCTTCTTTCATATCATTAAGGCATTGATCAAATGTTTCTTTTGGATAATCACGCTTATGGAAGAAATGAAGCGCTCTCATGCAACCTAGCACTCTAGCTTTATTAGAGATTTTAATATATTCTTCATCATTTAAATCAGAATAGTATTTTCTAGAAAGTTCTTTCCAAATGTATCTCGCTTTATCAACGGATATACCAAGGAAGTCTTCCACCGCTCTTGAATCTAAGAGACTAAATTCATAATAGGAATTACAAATAGAGGCTAATTCAAAAATTGGATCACCAATACATAAAGTATCCATATCAATAAGCATTAAGTCATTGCCCACCATTAATTGGTTTTTAAGATGGAAATCACCATGCATTAATGTTCTTGAATCTGGTACTTCATCAATTAATTTATAAAGTGTTTTATATGTTTGTTCATCTAAGAAGCTTTTAACTTTTTCTAAATAGCCAAATGATAACTTCTTCATATCTGGTAATGAGCCATCACTGACCACTCGACTATGCATATGTTTTAGTACTTTGACTGCTTGATTAATAAAGGAGTCAGTGTTTTCTTGGCTTTCATTCACATATTTAGAGCATGAACTAGCGTCTAATAGTTCAAATATTGTGCCATAGTCTTCCCCCACTTTAACGATTTGTAAAGCAATCGCTGTTGGTAAACCCATGACAAAGGCTTTCTTAGAAAGCTCTCTTTCATTTTTAATATCATCTAAAGTTGTATGCTTATCGTAATAAACTTTAACGATAGTATCAGGGGCTAAACGATAAACCGCTCCATGAGCGCCTTTACCAATTAATGGACAACCTTCAGTAGATATTTGAGGGAAAGCTTTTTCAATATTGACAATCTTAGTAAAGCCCGTCATATCAAAGATATCGTAGACTTCTGTAGAAGCATTAATGACAGAAGTGTTATCCACTTTCTTTTTAATGCCTAAAACAACACGCAAACCCGCACTGGAGATGTATTTAGTGTTACTAGCGTCAAGCACTACTGCGTCATAATCTTGTTGACTTAAAAGGTTATTAACTTCTTTATCCACTAAATCACAAGTATCAAAAGATAAGGAGGATGGTAATTGATAATTAAGAGTCATATTATTCCGTGACCTCCTCAGCTGGTCTTACACTTTGAATAGCTTCTAAGAAGCCATAATAGGCTGGCTTTTTACCAAATTTATCAGTAAAGAGTAAAGCGTGTTGATTTCTTCTCCAAGAGTGAGCGTCATCAATACCCCACATCACAAAGGCATCAACATTCATTGTGCCTTCAATATTACCTTTTAAGATTTTGGTAATTAAGTTTTTAATAGCGGTCTTTTGTTTATTATATTCAGAAGTACCACTGATGGTGAGATCAAATTCAGTGATTTGACACTCTAAACCTTTTTTAAATATTTGCTTAGCGTCGTTTAAGACGATATCCATATTCTCACCAATACCTTTATGACCTTGGATACCCACTCCATCAATGAGTCCTTCATTAATAACTGGGGTTAATAAGGTATTTAAAGCATATGTTAAGTTTTGAGCGTCATTATCATATGACCAGTCATTATAGTAAAGCTTTTGACCTTCCGCGGCATATGCTCTTGCGTATTTAAAAGCGTAATAGACAAAGTCTTTACCAATGACGGTATACCACATGTTGTTATTATTTCTAATACCATGGTTTTCCACAGCCTCATTAGCGACGTCAATCGCATAAACAAGACCTGGCCATCTATTGTTAATGGTTTCTAAGGTAATCTTAATGAAGTTTTCCATTCTCTTAAGCATCACATCTTTAGAAACATTAGAACCACTGTTGTTGTAGCCTTTTTTAAAGAACCAATCAGGAACTTGAGAATACCAGACGAATGTATGGTGTCTGACTTTAATATGATTAGCTTCACAGAAGTCATAAATCTTTTCAAATGGTTCACACGTAATGGCGACTGCGCTTTCATCAGACTTCGCTAATTGTTGACATGCTTTTTGGTCTAAGATTCTTTCTGGTTTACCTTCGTTTTCCGCAGTCACACTATTGAAGTCATTTCTAGCAATCTTTCTAAGTTCAGTATTTTGAAGCATTTGTGATGACAAACAGCATCCCACTTTAAAGAACTCTTCATATGTTTGATATAAAGATTCATCCTTATATTCATAATCCGTCTTCACTGTTTCAGCGCCTAAAGTGATATTGATATCATCGATATAGAATGAGGCAGTATAACTAGTGTCCACAAGTGTATAGTTAAGTCTAATCGCCCCTAGAGTTTCTAAGGTATCAAAGGAAACCACTAATCTAATCCATGTATTAATGGTGTTTTCATCAATAGTTAATAAATCACTTTTCATGCCCTTTTCCATAGAAATAGGGAGTACTTCTAATTGTAAAGAAGCGATGTTGCTGTCGTCAGGAACATAAGTATATAAAGAGATAATATCTCCGTTCTTTGCGTCATCTTCAGTAAAGTATGGGGTTTCTAATAAGTCACTACCAAGATAAGTTGCTTTGACTTTATAAACGACATCGTATTTAATGGAGCTTTTATCTTCATGGCCTAAATCTTTAACGATTTCACCTCGACTATTTTCATTAGCGGCCCCCAAAGGTACTTCTTCATAATCTTTTGAAGATTTCCATTCTTTCACTGTGTCACCAATTTCTAATGGCTTTTGTTCACTACTTTCTGGTTGTTTATTTTTATTACAGCCCACTAAAAAGGAGGCGGTTAAAAAAGGAATAACCGTGCACAACAAACGTTTCTTGTAATTCATAACTATAATTCCCTTATATTTCGTTTTCATTTTACAAGTCTTCAAATATAAGGGCAAATATAAAAAAGAAGGTTTTTAGGCCTTCTTCATTTTTCTTTGTTGTTTATAGAGATAATTTTACACAGT
>JBGUGI010000037.1:0-4550 GCA_045111495.1 Bacilli bacterium
AAAATGGGCGACTTTAATTGTTTCATTTAAATCGATAATATGGGCGAATGTTTGATAGGCCACTAAATACTGGGTTGTTTCAAATAAGGCTTTTGAAGCTTTCTTAAGATAATGGGCAATTAAACCACGATAGTTAGCAATCGCTTCTTTTGGTTGCATTGCCGCCATACAGTTTGGGCAATAGCAAACTTCCGCATCTTTGTTTACACCAAAGATACGTAATTTTTCATCGCCTTTACAATGTGTACAAAAACCTTTCTTTAAAGCCATAACGTTATTCTACCATAAAAAATTTTAATTATTTTTTATTTTTAGTGTCTCTTTCTAAACGATCAGCAACTATATTTGCGTTTTTATAGATATCTTCTAAAGTTTCCTTAAGGAAGAATTTACCGTTCTCATAAAGTATTTTACCATCGATCATTGTTAATACAACATTTTGCTTGCTTCCTGCATAAACAAGATTAGTCACAATATTGTTAAGTGGTTGCATATTTGGTTGAGATAAATCGATCATGATGATATCAGCAAGTTTACCTTCTTCTAAGACATCAGCGTCATCTAAGCCCATGGCTTTAGCACCATTGACTGTTGCCATTTTTAAGAATTCAAAAGCTGGTATCGCTTTAGCGTCTTTGCATTCTAATTTATTCAAAGAAGCGGCAAGGTACATTTCTTTGAACATATCTAAGCCGTTGTTAGAGGCTGGACCATCTGTGCCCATCGCAATATTTAAACCCATCTCATAATATTTCATAAGAGGGGCAACACCTGACGCTAACTTAGCGTTACTGCATGGACAGGTGACGATATAAAGGCCATTATCTTTAAAGATTTTGGCTTCTTCATCAGTGAAATGAACACAGTGATAAGCGCCACCACCATATTTAAACAAACCTTTTTCGTAGATATATTTAGCGGGAGTCATATGATGTCTTTCCACGCATTCTCTAACTTCTTTTTCAGTTTCACTGATGTGCGTGAAGAATGGGGATTTAAGATGTTCAATCGTAGTTTTCGCTCTATCGAAACAAGCATCATCTGAAGTGTATTCAGCGTGGAAACCAATACGTATTCTCACTAAGGATTCTTTTCTATCATTAAACTTATGATATGTATCATAGATGTAATCCATTGGGTATTTTTCTTCATCAGGCATCACTAATAATAGTGATCTCATACCAAATTCTTCAGATGCTCTCGCCATTTCGCTTGGATAGAAATAATGATCAAATATCGCGGTGATACCACTGGTAAGATACTCTAAATAAGCGACTTTATTTAAGTAATAGATATCTGTTGGTTGAAGATTAGCTTCGTGAGGAAAGACAACATCAAATAACCACTCTTGAAGTGGCACATCATCTGCTTTACCACGTAAGAACACCATCGCACTATGAGCGTGAGCGTTTTTGAAACCAGGCATTAAAAGATTTTCATGACATTCAATTTCACGGTCAAACGGTGAGAACTTTTTATAGTCGTTACCGATATAGGCGATGCGATTATTTTTGACCACTAAGTTAGAAAGGATGATATTCTCATCTTTCATGGTTAAGATACGAGCGTTTTTGAATAAAATCTTCATAGTTACCTGCTTTCGCACATCTCTTGGAGATGTAGTTCATATTCATGTAGCTGTTTCGCTACTTGATTTAACTTATCTTGTGATGGAGTTGGTCCCACCATTTCTTTAACATTAAATGGTTTACCAATGACCAATCTAGTCATATGCCAAATATTCTTTCTTCTTTCATGATATACCGGAATAATTGGTTTGTCGCTTAAATAAGCGATTAAAACAACACCACCTTTAAAATCATCAATTTGGTCATCTCTTTTAATATGACCTTCTGGGAATAAGCCTAAGACATGTCCATTAGCGACATATTGACTTAAGAACTTAATTGTTTGTAAGGATGGTTTGTTACGATCAATTGGATATGATAGAAAGACGTTTTTATAAAGCCAAGCTTGGAACTTATTCTTAATGAGTTCAGACATAAATAGGAAATGTAAACGTCTTGAAAGAAACGCTGTTAGTAGGATAAATGGATCCGAGAAGCCAACATGGTTAGAGGAAATAATTGCCCCACCTTTAATTCTCTTTTTAGCTTCTACGCCATCATATGTCTTTTTAATACGATACCAGAGCATTGTCTGCCAAAAACCAAACCATTTCACAAAATCATAGAGAATGTATTTGAAGGAAAATAGCTTTGCTTTAGGGACTTTTTGGGCTTTCTTATTAGTCTTCTTCATATCTAACTTTTTATATAATATATAATCTTCCTTATATATTCAAATTATTGTTGCGATGTGTCTTTACTTTATAAGGCGTGTTTGTTATATTTAACAAAGTAAAGCGATGAAAGAAACAAGTAAGCTTAACGATGTTTTCTAGAGAGCGACCGGTTGCTGCAAGGTCGTAAACTAATTAAGCCGAATACATTCTGGAGCTGCTTCCTGAACATATAAGTAGGGAAAGACGGGTTCGCCCGAAATAGCGAAGTGTCACTGACACACTAAGGGATAGCTTGTGAAAGTTATCTAAATAGAGGTGGTACCACGATTAATCGTCCTCTGTTCCATGTTTTTGGAATAGAGGTTTTTATTTAATAAAGGAGATTCAAAAATGAAAATCTACGAAGAATTACAAAGAAGAGGATTAATTGCCCAAGTTACTGATGAAAATGAGATTAGAGAACTCATCAATAATGGAGGAGCAAGATTTTATATTGGCTTTGACCCAACCGCTGATTCATTACACGCTGGTCACTTCATGACATTAGTTTTAATGAAGAGACTACAATTAGCCGGTAATAAACCAATTGTTGTTTTAGGTGGCGGCACTGGTTTAGTGGGCGATCCAAGTGGTCGTACAGATATGAGAGCGATGCTCACTGAAGAACAAATTGCCCATAACTGTGAACGCTTCAAAGAACAAATTGGACGCTTCATTGAATTCGGTGAAGATAAGGCTGTTTGTGTGAACAACGCTGATTGGCTAAAAGGGTTAAAATATGTTGAACTTTTAAGAGACGTTGGAGCCTGTTTTTCCGTTAATAAAATGTTAACTGCAGAATGCTATAAACAAAGAATGGAAAAAGGTCTTACATTCCTTGAATTTAACTACATGATTATGCAGTCTTATGACTTCTATTATTTGCATGAACATTATGGCTGTAATATGGAATTTGGTGGCGATGACCAATGGAGCAACATGCTTGCTGGTACAGAACTCATCAGAAAGAAAACAGGTAAAGACGCCTTTGCTTTAACTATTCCTTTATTAACTAATAGTGAAGGTAAGAAAATGGGTAAATCTGTGAAAGGCGCTTTATGGCTTGATAAAGAAAAAACATCACCATATGAATTCTTCCAATACTGGAGAAACGTTGATGACGCAGATGTTGATAAATGCTTAAAAATGATTACTTTCTTACCAATCGATGAAATCGAAGAGATGACAAAGTGGCCAGGAGAAAGAATCAATGAGAAGAAAGAAATCTTAGCTTTTGAAATTACTAAGTTAGTGCATGGTGAAGAAGAAGCTAGAAAAGCATTAGAGGCCGCGAGAGCGTTATTCTCTGGTGAAGGCGATGATGCGAATATGCCAACCACTGAAATCGAACTTGAAAACGATATCGGTTTATTAGATTTATTAGTCTTAACAAAGTTAGCCGCTTCTAAAGGCGAGGCTAGAAGACTTATCGATCAAGGTGGTATTTCTTTAAATGGTAATAAGATTAGCGATGTCAATTTAAGAATCACTAAAGCCGATTTAAGTGAACCACTTAAGATTAAAAAAGGTAAAAAAGCCTTCCATAAAGTTGTTTTAAAGTAGCACTCTACTAACTTTTAAAAGTCAAGTAGACTAGCAATAAACATCTAGAGATTTTTGTCTAGACACAATGGATAACATTTTGTTGTACCTTTGTCTTACAATTTTTATAGAGGTCGAAGTAAAATGAAAATCACTATTGTTTGTGATGTCTTAGGAGAGGCCAATAATGGTACTTCTCTAGCGGCATACAATTTAATTAATACATTAGTTAATAAAGGACATGATGTGAAAGTCATTTGTCCTGATCCAGAAAAGAAATGCATTGCCGGATATTATATCTTAAAAAGATTAAATCTCGGTTTCCTTAATAACTATCTTAAAAAGAACGGTGTTTCTTTAGCGAAAGGTAGTAGAAAGATTATTAAAGAAGCGTGCAAAGACGCCGATATTGTCCATGGCTTGGTGCCATTTGCCGCGGCAAAAAGCGCTTTAAGATATTGCCATAAGCACAATATTCCATTCACCACTGGCTTCCATATGCAAGCGGAAAACTTTACCAGTCATATCTTTATGATGGCTAGTAACCTTGTTAATAGAAGTACCTATGCTTACTTATGGAGAACCTATTATAAAAAAGTGGACGCTATCCACTACCCAACTGAATTTATCAGAGATTACGTTAAAGAATATAATAAGAAAAATGTTCCTAGTTATGTCATCTCTAATGGTGTCAATTTTAAGTACTTTTACCCACGTCAAATTA
>JBGUGI010000038.1:0-16502 GCA_045111495.1 Bacilli bacterium
CCTAATAAGTGCGTATAGGATGAGAGACCTTTATATCTACTTTCGCTTAAGATAAGAGCGAATTCAGCGACATAACTAGCGAAGTTATAGTCTTCTCTTCTTTCAACAGAGATATCTGTTTTAGTGGCAATAACTTCTTTATTGTCTTCAGTGGTTGGTTCCTTATAGTGAAGAGTGGCTTTAAAGTAGTAATCATCTTGATGCACGTTATTGTTGGACATCACTAATTCATATAACGCCACAGTGGTGTGGTCAGACATGATTTCACCAGCGTCTTTTCTAGTGTTATCAAATTCTTGATCAGTTATTTGTCTACTTTCATAACCAAGTAAGCGATAGGATTTAACTCTATCAGAGAATTGTACTTGGCATTTCGCATCTTTCGCGGTGACGTATAATGATTTACCTAATTCTTGTTCAAAGACTTTCGTGGCTTCTAATTCACCATCGATGTAATAGGCATTACCATTACCATTGTTCGCTAGTGTGTATAAAGTATCATTATCATAACTTCTATAGCCACAGCAGGTGAGATAAACGCCATCTGAAGCGTTCTTTTTGATTAACTTGGTTAATTCCTCACCAGTGGTTTTACCGACGTTGAAATCGCCGTCCGTGAGAATAACCACTCGATTGTTACCATTTTCTAAGAAATATTTATAAGCGACATCATATGCTGTTTCTAAGCCAGCTTCACCATTCGTGGAGCCACTAGCCTTTAAACCATCGATGACGGTATTTAAATAATTCTTGTTTTGACCTGTTTTACCTTCGCATTCAATCTTGCAACCAGAGGCATAAGAAACGATAGATACGATATCATCATCACCCATATTTTCAACAAGTGTTCTAAGTGATGTTTTAACTAAGCTCATGACTGGAGACATAGAACCACTTTTATCAACAAGAATAACGATATTGTTTTTAACGTTTTCTGTCACTGATGGTTTAGCTTTAACAACGACAGAAGCTAAATAGTGGCTGTTGTCCCATGGACACTTATCTAATTCCAATTTAGCTGCTAAAGCATTTTCTGTGTCATTAACATAGCCATAAGAGAAGTAGTTGAGCATCTCTTCAGTTTTCACCATATTCTTAACGTTATATAGACGATTACCGTTAATTTCTTCTCTAATCGTGGTGTAGGCAAATGTACTACTAGTTAAAGAAACGTTATTTGTATTGTCGGTAGCGACATTAACAAATGGGTTTTCATAATAAGTGCTCTGTTGCTGAGATTGTTGGCTTCTACTTTGATAGTTATCTGCTGGTTTAGAAATAGGAGGTTCGTAATTGCTCTTACTATAATAATTACCACTATAGTAGTAACCATTGCTTTTACCAGCAGAGTAACCACAAGCGGTCACACCTAAAAGCGCTAACATGAGTACTGATAATTTAATTTGAGGTTTTAAGGATTTCATATCTCGTCCCTCCTACTAATAAGACTGATTAGATGACATAAATCTGCTAAAACAATCGCTACTTATTTTATAACGCCTATGCGTATAACAAAAAGAAAAAGCGAATGATTATCCATCCGCTTTAACTATTAATTTAGCTTATTTATCTTGTCCTACTAGATGGCAAGCCACTTGGTGACCTGGTTTAACTTCAATGAGTTTTGGTCTTTCCAAAGCACATTTTTCAGTAGCTTTTGGACATCTTGTTCTAAATGGACAACCACTAGGAGCGTTAAGTGGTGAAGGAATATCACCTTGCATAATAATACGCTTATTGCTCTTGGCGATTTTTGGATCTGGAACAGGAATTGCTGATAATAACGAATTAGTGTATGGATGTAATGGATTTTCAAATAATTCGTCACTATCTGCGAACTCAACGATATGACCTAAGTACATAACCGCGATTCTATTAGAGATGTGTCTAACCACTAATAAGTTATGAGCAACGAAGATATAAGTTAATTTAAGCTTTTCTTGTAACTCTTTGAATGTGTTAATAACTTGGGCTTGAATAGAAACGTCTAACGCTGATACTGGTTCATCACAAACAATGAATTCAGGATTAAGGGCTAAGGCTCTAGCAATACCGATTCTTTGTCTTTGACCACCAGAGAATTCATGCGCATATCTAGTTGCGTGTTCGCTAGAAAGACCAACCATCTTCATTAATTCTTCCACACGTTGGTGACGTTCTTCTTTGGTTTTACAAATCTTATGAGCGTCTAATGGTTCAGCGATGATGTCTTCGACAGTCATACGTGGATCCAATGATGAATATGGATCTTGGAAAACCATTTGAGCGTGTTTTCTAAATTCTTTTACTAAACCACGATAGTATTTCTTACTAGCTTTAATCTTATCGATATTTCTTTGTAATCTTTCGATACGATCATTAGCGAGTTTAGTTTGTTCAATAGCCTCAGGATCGCCTTCTTTAACTTTTTCTTCAAGTTCAGCGATAAGCGCTTTCATCTCGTTAATCTTTCCTTCAAGTTCTAAGATATCCATCTTAGTACCTGGATTAACTCTTTGACCGTTAAAGATAATGCGACCAGCGGTTGGCTTATAAAGTTGAAGGATGGTTCTACCTAATGTAGTTTTGCCACATCCTGATTCACCAACTAAACCAACGGTTTCACCTCTTTTAACTGTGAAACTGACATCATCAACCGCTTTTAGTTGTTTAGTTTTTAAGAAACCGACGTTAATAGGGAAGTACATGCAGAGGTGGTTAACTTCTAAGACAGTTTCTTTTTTAATATTTAAGTCTTCATTAGCCGCGGCAAACTCTTTATCGAGTTGGGCTTGTAATTCTTTTGAAATCATCTTTGTTTACCCTCCTTCTTTTCCTTATCCTCTTGGGCTCTTTCGTAGATCTTCATCAAAGCCTTCTTTGTGGATAACATTTTCTTATTAACATATCTAAACCACACTAAGTCTTTCTTACTTTGTGCGAGTTTTTCTTTAGCGGCATCAACTTTCACTAATGCTTTAATTCTGTCATTACGTGGTTGACCTTTAGTTTGATGATATTCTTTCTTTGCTTCTTTAATCGCATTTTGTGCTTCTTTAACTGCGTCTTTTGAAGCATCTGGATTAACAGGAGTGGTGGATATCGTTAAATTATCGATGTAGTTATTAAAATCATCTAAAGGCATCTCTTTAGCGAGAGATTTGATTTCCACTTTGTGGTGTCTAATCTTTTTATGGACGTCGTTCTTATCAATAGATAACTTTTCAGAACTACCAACACGTCTTTCTCTTACTGCGTAATTGAAGTCGCGTCTCGCACGTCCATATTCTTGTCTAGCTTCGCCTAAACGATATTTAGCGATTTCGACGTTTTCTTCACTGACTGTTTCATCTTTAACATCGTCAATGTAATCTTTTTTCTTTTTAAGATAATCTTGATAGGCTTTTTCCACATCTAAACGTGAAATACGTGAGAAGGCTTTATTACCTTCTTGACATTCACCAAGGTATTCGCCTAATTGTTCTTCACTAATTTTGCCTTCGTTGACTAACTTTTCTAAGTATTTAAAGCACGCTGTGTAGTGATCTTCACTAACTTTAATAAATTCAGGGAATTTTCTTAAGCATACTTTCATACAGTTATTACAACGTGGTGCGAAAGAACAACCACTTGGTAAGGTAAATACATCAACTGGGTTACCTGGAATAGGTTCAAGTTTATCAACACGCTTATCCGCTTTTGGGATGGAGTTAATTAAACCTTTAGTGTATTCATGTTGAGGATTATAGAAAATATCATCACATGTGCCAGTTTCAACAACTCTACCAGCGTACATGACGTTAATTCTATGACAGATTTGAGCGACAACACCTAAATCGTGAGTAATGATAATGATGCCAACGTTAAGACGTTTTTGTAAGTCTAAAAGTAATTCAAGAATTTGTGCTTGAATAGTGACATCTAACGCTGTTGTTGGTTCATCAGCAATGATTAAGTCAGGCTCATTAATTAAAGCCATGGCAATCATAATTCTTTGAAGCATACCACCTGAATGTTCAAATGGATATTGTTTCAAACGTTTTTCTGGATCGTTGATACCAACGAGTTTAAGCATTTCTAAAGCGCGATATCTCGCAAAGTTAACGGCCATATCGAGTTCTTTAACTAACTCAGTGACATCTTCGTTATTAGCCTTTTTCGCTCTGATTTCCGCTTTTAGTTCTTTAATACGAGCTTTTCTCGCAGCTTTTTTATCTTCATCTTCGTGAATCTTCACGGCTTCCATTAATTGGTTGCCAATACTCCAAACAGGGTTTAATGATGACATCGCGTCTTGGAAGATAATCGCAATCTTTTTACCTCTAATTTGTTGAAGTTGTTTATTTGGAATGCCGAGCATTTCCTTGCCTTTGAACTTAATAGAACCACCGATAACACGTCCTGGTTTTTCTAAGATCTGCATAATGGAATAAGCAGTTACTGATTTACCAGAACCAGATTCACCAACGATACCTAAAACTTCACCACGATGGAGTTTAAAAGAAACACCATTAACACTTCTGACTTCACCAGAAGGCACGTTGAAAGAGGTATGTAAGTCTTTTACTTCTAATAAAACTTCTTTTTCCATATTCATACCTCCTATTTTTGCTTTGGATCGAAAGCATCTCTTAAACCATCACCCATAAGGTTAAGCGCTAAAACGATTAAACAGATGAATAAGGCAGGGATGAGCAATCTATAAGGTTTAGATGATAATGAGTCAATCGCTTGGCTTGCCAAACTACCTAAAGATGGCATTGGAGCGCTGACACCTAAACCAATAAAGCTTAAGAATGATTCAGTAAAGATCGCACTTGGTACTTGTAAAGTTGCACTCACGATAATGACAGATAAGCAGTTAGGAATAATGTGCTTTCTAATAGTCATAGACGTTGGTGTACCAATTGATCTACTAGCTAAAACATATTCAGTTTGTTTGATAGACAAAACTTGACCACGAACTAGTCTTGCCATTCCTACCCAATAAAGTAATGCGTAAACAATAAAGATGGATATTAATGATGTACCAACGTTCTCAAATATCGTTCCTTCAAAATCGAAAGCGTTATTTAAAACAACGGATAAGAGAATGATGATGACCATATCTGGTAATGAGTAAATAACATCAACAATACGCATCATAATCATATCGACTTTGCCACCACTGAAAGCGGAGATAGAGCCGTAGATTGTACCAATAATAAGAACAATAATCGCAGCAAAGAAACCAACAATTAAGGAAACACGTGTACCGTATATGACACGAATAAAGTAGTCTCTACCTGCACTGTCTGTACCAAAGATGTGTGGCCAGACAAATTCACCTGCGGCCATCTTGGCTAGTTCTGATTCACTGTATTGGAATGGTGCTAAGTCAATGAATGTTTCGTCACCAGTCTTAATTGGTAACATTGCGTCATATGTATAAGGATAGAAAGCCGGAATAATGAAAATGGCCAATAAAATAAACGCGATGAAGAAGAAAGAAATAACCGCAATCTTGTTTCTTTTGAAACGTCTAATCGCGTCTCCCATAAAGGAAGTGGAAGGACGCATAAATGTTTGCTCTTCTTTTTCTTTATCACTGGCTAGTTTGAAAATTGACCCACGGTCATAATCAACTTGGAATGAAAAAGGATTTTTAAATTTTTTCATAATGCCGCCCTCCTATTCTAATTCAACACGTGGATTAACCACTTTGTATAAAATATCGCTTATTAGCACCATAACGATGACTAAATAAGTTAAGAAAATTGTTAAACCCATAACTTCTGGATAGTCACGGTTAGTAATAGAACTAACGAATTCACGACCAATACCAGGAATACCATAGATTTGTTCGATAACTAAAGAACCAGTTAAGATGAATGCGATCATTGGACCAGCATAAGTAATAACTGGTGTTAAAGAGTTTCTTAAGGAATGTTTATATAAAACTCTAGAAAAGGATGAACCTTTTGCGTAAGCAGTTCTAATATAGTCACTATTTAAAACATCTAGAGTGGATGAACGAGTTAAACGAATGATATACGCCATCGGCGAGAACGATAGTGTTATCGTCGGCAGGATAAAACCTCGCCAATTATCCCCATTAGCAGGGAACCATTTTAAAAACACACAGAAGAAATATAAGAATATTGTGGAAATAATGAAGGAAGGAACAGCGACAGAAGCAGTGGAAAGAACCATGATTATTCTATCCACAACTGTATTATGCTTATAAGCTGCTAACGATCCTAAAACTATACCGAAGATAATAGCGATTACTGCGGCAATGATACCGATAGTGGCGCTATATTGCATACGGTCAGCAATAATCTCATTAACGGTTACAGCA
This sequence comes from Bacilli bacterium, assembly GCA_045111495.1. Lineage (GTDB taxonomy): Bacteria > Bacillota_I > Bacilli_A > RFN20 > CAG-826 > RUG14515. Next base: position 6,320 of record JBGUGI010000038.1, read on the forward strand.
CCGTTTGTTTTGATGGAAACACCAAAGTCAAAGACGAGCGAACGTCCTAAATAACTGAGGTATTGGATAAATACTGGTTTGTCTAAACCATATTTTGCTTCTAGCCTTGCAAGAGCTTCTGGTGATTTCGCCTTTTCAGCGGTAAATGGACCACCTGGAATAAGCTGCATGGCGAAGAACGTTACAGTAATAACGATGACAATTGTTAAAAGAGCTAAAAGAAATCTTTTAAGTATGTAAAAAATAGTCTTTTTATTCATATAATACCGCTCCTTTCCAATTTGTATGCTGAATAGCAAAACCAGGTAGAGACTTTCGCCTCACCTGGTATGCTATATTCTTAAAACTAGTCTCTATCTACCAAATTGAGCGTCGTTATTGCCGGAATTGGTTAACCACATGTCTAAGAAGGAACATGCATCGTTATAGTCTGCTAACCAACCGTTACGAGCCATGGAGTAGTTGCCATCTTTACGAGTATTGAGGAAGACAGCCCATTCTTGGTTTTCGAGTTTTAACTTAATGCCGAATTCTTTGAAAGCACCTTGTAAGTATTCAGCGATGGCTTGGTGACCAGTGCCGTTGTTATAGAGGTACTTAATTGTTGGGATGTTGGTGAATTTCTTACCGTCATACTTAAAGCCTAAGCCTTTGAGCATTTCAACTGCTTCTGCGTAGTTAGCGGCATTGTTTTCTTTACCAACTTTGAAATAACCAGCACCGTCTCTATTTGGACCAGCTTTTGTTGTCCATTCGCTTAAAGAACCGTCATCATGTTTTTCCATGATACCTTTACCAACGAATGTATTGGCAGGTTCTTGGCCAGCTTTACCGATATTCTTACAGATGTATTCTCTATCGATGAGTAAGCCAAGGGCTTTACGGAATATTGCGTATTCTTTTTCACTCTTTAAGAATCTATTGAGTGTATTGTCGTTAACGTTGAAGATAACGTAGTAGGTACCTAATTGACCATTAACGTGATAATCTTTACCATTCTTGAGTTCGTCAATCTTATCGTTTGGAACGGAGTCGATGAACTTATAAGCACCGTTTTGGTAGTTCGCTAAGATGTTGGTATCGTTATCGGATAATGCAAATGTTAATTTGGTAACTTTTGTATTAGCGTTGTCCCAGTAGTTTTCGTTTGGTTGGAAGACGATCTTACCACCGTCTTTGTTGTCCATTTCTGTAACTTTTAATGGACCATTACCAATGTATTTAGCAGGACTTGTCCACCAATTGTCACCATCAACCTTATCTAATTTAACTGGTGCATAGGTTGGGAAGGCTGTTAATTCGAGGAAGTATGGAACGTCACTAATGAGTTCGACTTCGAGTTCGCCTTTTTCATCGTCGGCTTTAACACCGCTGATTGGTTTGAAGTTCTTTTCATCAGCAGCTGTTTCTTCGTAACCAACGATACAGTCGAACATGTAGCCATAGTCAGCGGCTAATTTACCTGAAGCAGCTCTAGCCCAGGAATTAGCAAAGTCACTGGCTTTTAATGCGGAACCGTCAGAGTACTTAATACCATCTCTTAATTTGAATGTGTACTTGACGTGACCATTTGCGTCTGGTTGTGTTTTTTCATAGCTTGCGGCTTGTGCTGGTTCTAAGTCAGCAGCGACATCGCCTTCAGCTGGTTTTGCCCAACGGTATAAACCTTCGAAAACGTGGGAGATGACGATAGCGCCATCAACTGCGGAGTTAATCGCTGGGTCGAATGAGTCACCTTTTGGACCGACACAGACTGTGTATTCTGCGGCGTTGTCAACTGTGGCTCTGTGGAAGAACTTGTAGCCCAATGGTGAGCTATAGAAACCGTCCATTTTTTCATTTTCCATAAAGATATCTGTGTAGTAGTAGATAGGTGCAATGGCGCCTGTACTCATTAAAATATCTTCTGCTTGGTGTAAATATTCGTTTCTTTCATCACCGGAAGTGTTTTTTGTCTTAGCGATGACTGCGTCGTATGCGTCAGCCCATTTAAGATTGTCTTTTTTCACACCGTCGATAGTTGCGCTATAGATTGCTTCGTCTTTATGGGCAGCTCTTGTTGGAAGAGGACCATTACAAGCACATGCAATCGCGCCAACTGATGCTAGAACGAGGACTTGTGGTAACCTTTTGAATTTCATAAATAGTTCTCCTTTCGTTAAAAATTTAAAAGATTTGCAATTAGTAAACTACTAATAAAAATGAAAGTCAAGCGCATAAAATTTTCTATCCTACGAATTAATTAATCTATTTTATCTATAAAATAAATACGCGCATTTTTATTGCGCATTTTTATAATTAAGAGTGTTTGTGCGCACATACGCGTGAGGACCTCTTACCCTTCAATTAAAACAAACGCATTTTTTAACTACTTTTTTCTTCTTTTTCCGCTTCTTTTATTAAGAAGGGGTTGTCGCAAAATTTTAACGTGTTATGATATAGGCCGGCGCTATGAAAAAAACTAAGATTATCGCATTCTTAATACTCATCGCAGTCGTCCTTCTCTGGGGTGTTGCTCCAGTGATGGCGAAAGCAATTTATGACGCTGAACCAGCGCTATATTCACCAGGTATCCTTACAGCGTTACGTGGTCTTTTTGCGGTTATTGCAATGGCCTTATTTATCAACAAAGGCTTTAAGAAAGTTAATAAATCATATCTCATTTGTATTCCAGCGGGCTTAATTTTAGCCGCTGCTTATATTTTCCAATTCGTGGGATTAAAATATACCGATCCTTCTAAGAACACATTCTTGGAAAATGTTTCCTGTATCACTATCCCAATATTCATGTTCATACTCGTAAGAGAAAAACCAACATGGCCTAGTATTGTTGCTGCGCTTATCTGTGTTGTTGGTTCTATCTTCTTAATGGGTAATGGTTTTAACATCCTTCACTTCTTTGAGGGCAGTTCTCTATTAGGTGATGGATTAAGTGCGATTGGTGGTCTTTTCTTTGGTTTAGATATCGCTTTCACTAAAGTATTCTGCAAAGATAAAGATCCTCTTCTTTATGTCTTTTTCCAATTATGTGTCACAACAGTCGTGTCGTTCATTTATACATTTGCTTTTGAAGGTCCAGTCTTCCATGAATTCAATTTCACATTCGAATTATTGCCAATCTTAGAAGTTGTCTTCTTAGGTGTTGTTTGTATGGCGGTTTGCTGGGTAGCAAGAGCGTGGTCAATGAAATATATTGATGCGGTCACAGTCTCTATTCTTGTACCACTTTCCGCAGTTGTGGCAACATCACTCTCCATATCTTTAGGCATGGAACAATTCAATTTAAATCTTCTCATTGGTGGTTTGATTATTCTTCTCTCTATTGCGGTAAGCGCAATATTTGATTATCGTAAAGAGTGTCAAGAAAAGCATAATAATCAGGAGGAAAGTCCGCATGAAGAAAATCAATGTGAACTCTGAGATTGGTCGTTTAAAAGTGGTTCTTCTTCACGAACCAGGTGATGAACTCCACAACTTAACACCAAAGAAATTAGATGACCTTTTATTTGATGATATTCCATGGCTTCCATTAGCGAAGAAAGAACATCAAGCCTTCGCGGATACTTTTAGACAAGCAGGAGTGGAAGTAGTCTATCTCACTGATTTAATGAGAGACGTGCTTGATTTATCTAACGAAATTAAAGAACAATTCATTAACCAATTTATTAAAGAAGCTAATATTCGTAGCAATACTTTAAGAGAAATCGCTACTGATTATTTAAAGTCTATTAAAGACAATAAAGAACTCGTCTTAAAGAGCATCGCGGGTATTAAAAAGAGTGATTTACCAAACTCACAAATCAAATCACTCGCTGATCATGTTGATGATTATCCTTTTGTTACTGATCCAATGCCAAACTTATATTTTACTCGTGACCCATTTGCCTCAATTGGTAATGGTGTCTCATTAAATAAAATGTATTCCGTTACTAGAAGTAGAGAAACTATCTTTGGTGAATATATTTTCAAATATCATCCAACATATAAAACCACGCCTTTATATTTCTCCCGTTATGAAGATGTGAATATTGAAGGTGGTGACATCATGGTCTTAAATAACCATGTTCTTGTTGTTGGTGTTTCTCAAAGAACATGCGCTGAAGCTGTTGAACGTTTAGCGAAGAATCTCTTCTTTAACAATGAAACAGATTTTGATACCGTTTTAGCGTTCACTATTCCACAAGCGAGAACATTTATGCACTTAGATACAGTCTTTACTCAAGTGGATAAAAATAAATTCGCTATTCATAAAGGTTGTTATGAAAAGCTTAAAATCTTTAGAGTCACTAAAGACTATAACAATGAAGGCAAAGTCAAAGTTGTTGAATTAGATCAAAAACTTGAAGACGTTTTAGAATCATATATCGGTTTACCAGTAACCTTAATCCCATGTGGTGGCGACGACACCATCAGTGCGGACCGCGAACAATGGAGTGATGGTAGTAATACTGTCGCTTTAGGTCCAGGTGAAGTTATTGCCTATGAAAGAAATGACATCACTAATGCCGCGTTAATTAAAAACGGTATCAAAGTGCATATCATTCCTTCTAGTGAATTATCTAGAGGTAGAGGTGGACCAAGATGTATGTGTATGCCATTAGTAAGAGAGGATATTAAATAGTTATGAACTTATATAAAAGAAACTTATTAACTTTATTAGATTTCACACCTGAAGAAATCCAATACTTATTAGATTTATCTATCGAACTTAAAAACAAAAAACATAATGGTGTTGCCCATGATGTTTTAAAAGGTAAGAACATTGTTCTTCTCTTTGAAAAAGATAGCACTAGAACAAGATGCGCTTTTGAAGTGGCCGCTTCTGACTTAGGTATGAATGCAGTCTACATTGGTAGCAGTGGTTCACAAATGGGCAAGAAAGAATCCATCGCTGATACCGCGAGAGTGTTAGGTCGTATGTTTGATGGTATTGAATATCGTGGCTTCAAACAAAAGACTGTTGAAGATTTAGCGAAGTTTTCCAAAGTTCCAACATGGAATGGTTTAACTGAAGATTATCACCCAACTCAAATACTCGCTGACTTTATGACCATCATTGAACAAAAAGGTCACTTAAAAGGTATTAAGATGGCTTACTTAGGTGATGGTAGATATAACATGGGTAATTCCTACTTAGTGGGCGCTGCGAAAATGGGCTTAGATTACCGTATGGTTGGACCAAAAGAATTATGGCCAAATGAAGCATTAAGAAATAGATGTTTAGAAATCGCAAAAGTTACTGGTGCGAAATTAACATTCACTGAAAATGTTGAAGAAGGCGTTAAAGACGCTGATGTGATTGCCACTGACGTTTGGGTTTCTATGGGTGAAGATGCTTCCGTTTGGGAAGAAAGAATTAACTTATTAAAACCATACCAAGTTAATGCCCGTGTCATGTTTTTAGCCAATTCCAACGCTATTTTCATTCACTGCTTACCATCCTTCCATAACTTAGAAACTAAAGTGGGTATGGAAGTTTATGAAAAGTTTGGACTTAACGGTTTAGAAGTTACTGAAGAAGTATTTGAAGGTCCTCAATCAGTGGTCTTTGATGAAGCAGAAAATAGATTACACACTATTAAAGCGGTCATGCTTGCTACTTTGAAAGAGTAATAAGTTCTAGCTTATATACGCCACGCAGTGCGTGACTTATTCAGAAGAATAAAAGGCATATTTAATTCCAACTCGATTCGGTCCTCGATGCGGACCAAATTGGCAAAATTTTGAATAAGATTGAACACGTTGCTCATATTATTTATAAAGTGTTATATTATAACAAGGAGGCTCATTTGCCATGAAAAAAAGATTTTATATCACAACTCCAATTTATTACCCAAGCGCTAAGCTTCACATCGGTCATGCATATTGCACAACCTTAACCGATGTTTTTGCCCGTTATAAACGCTTAAGAGGATTTGAATGCTATTTCCTTACAGGCGCTGATGAACACGGCATGAAGATTGAAAAGAATGCTGCGGCAGCAGGTAAGACACCACAAGAATTCGTTGATGGTATTGTGGAAGGTTTCTATAAGTTATGGGATTTATTAAAAATCTCTAATGATGACTTTATTAGAACCACACAAGAAAGACACACTAAAGTGGTGCAAGACATCTTCTCTAAGATGCTCGCTAATGACGATATCTATTTAGGTAAATATAAAGGTTGGTACTGTAAAGAATGTGAAGCGTTCTGGACAGATACACAAGCCGGTCCTGACCACATTTGTCCTGATTGTGGTAGACCAGTTCAAATGGCGGAAGAAGAAGCTTATTTCTTCAAAACCAGCAAGTACGTGGATCGATTAATGAAGTTCTTTGATGAAAATCCAAAGTTCTTAATTCCTGAATCTCGTAAGAATGAAATGATTAATACTTTCATTAAACCAGGACTTGATGATTTATGCGTTTCTAGAACATCATTCTCTTGGGGTATTCCAATTAGAGAAAATCCAAAACATGTTATTTATGTTTGGTTAGATGCCTTAACCAATTACATTACCGCTTTAGGTTATGATAGTGACAACCCAGAATTATTCAATAAGTTCTGGCAAGATCCAGAATGTGAAACCATTCACATCTTAGGCGCAGATATTACTAGATTCCACGCTATCTATTGGCCAATGTTCTTAGAATCATTAGGTTTAAGAAAACCAGATAGAGAATTCGTTCATGGCTTATTAATGATGAGAGACTCCAAGATGAGTAAATCTAAGGGCAATGTTGTTGATCCATATCCACTCGTGGAAAGATATGGTGTTGACGCTGTTAGATATTACTTAACTAGAGAAATCAACTTTGGTAGTGATGGTAGCTTTGCTCCTGAATTATTCGTTGAAAGAATTAACCAAGACCTCGCTAATGCGTTAGGCAACTTATTGAATAGAACAGTTTCTATGATTAACAAATACTTCGATGGTGTGATTCCTGAATATAAAGGTCGCATCAATGATGTTGATGGTAACTTAGAAGATTTAACTAAGTTAACCATTGAATCTTATGAAAGATTAATGGATGACTTAAAGATTACTGACGCTATTGCGCAAGTTAACGAATTAGTGAATAGAGCGAATAAGTATATTGATGAAACTGAACCTTGGGCTTTAGCCAAAGATCCAGAAAAGAAAGCTAACCTTGAATCAGTCATGGTGCATTTAGCTAACTCTTTATATGTCGCTGGTATGTTATTAAAGCCAGTCTTAGTGACTGCCTCTGATAAGTTATTTGATCAATTAGGTGTCGCTGGTGATTTGCTTAACTATGACAATATCTATAAATACGGTGTTGTCGGCGGTTTAAAAGTTGAAAAGAAAGATCAATTATTCCCAAGACTTGATGCCGCGGTTGAAGTTGAGTACATCCAAGGCTTAATGGCGGGCAATAAGTAATTTTACTAAAATTAATCCCTTGCAATTTTCTTCGATTATTGCAGGGATTTTTTTATGCAAATTTGCTATAAAAAAATAATTTTGCTAATATATATGACGCGTATGTATTATTTAATTCTCGCAGTTACATTAGCCATATTCCTAGGGACAATACTCCTAGTCCATTATAAATTTCCAAAACTACAAAAGCTCATTGTTGAAAGAATAATGGTCTTTGTTTTGATTGCGGTTTTCGTTGTGAGATTCATGTCCTATAACGATGTGCAGTTTAATAGTGATAATTTCCCAACCTATGGTTTCTTTGGTGGCCCAATGAATGGGTTCCTTAATACCATTGGTAATTTATGCATGTGGTTTGAAGTGACGGCGATGTTAATGGTGCTTCTTAGACCATGGTCATACTTTAAAACCGCTTCATTCTATGTGAAGTATATTGCTTTACCAATCTTATTTGTTTCTGCGATTTCCTTACATCCAATGATTATGATGATGCAAGGGGATAATCACACAAGTTTATTAACTATTATGCTTCCAATTGAAGTAGGTGGCTTATTATCATTAGCGGTTTATTACCTCGCTAAAGACTATAAACTCAAAATATCTAAGCACTCTTACGCTGAAGTCGCGGTGTTCGCCGTTTTAATTAACTTCTTCACTATGCCATGCTTCATGCCACATTTCTTCTTTGGCATGGGTAGACTTGGTAGAACCGTTATTGATTTTAATGTTATTCACCGTGTTTTCTTATATACCTCATGCATTGTTATCCCATTAAGCGTTTATTTCTGCTTAAGAGGTGCTCATCAGGATAAAATCCATTATTCATTAGTGTTCATCTCCTTAGGCACATTAATTTCTTACTTGGTGGGTCATAAATATGATGTCATTTTAAAACCATGGGAATGGCCGTTACACTTGTGTAACTTAGCGATGATATTAATCCCTATCTGCTATATCTTTAGGGCTAAACGTTTATTCTATTTCACCTATTTTATTAACGTCTTTGGTGCGGTATTAGCGATGCTTATGCCTAACTACCGTGAAACAATGTTAGTGTTTAATCCTAAAGTTTGGTACTTCTGGATCAATCACTGCTGCGCTTATATGATGCCTTTATTAGGCGTGGCCTTGTATGAGTTTGATCGACCAAAGCTTAAACAGTTTGGTTTCTCCTCTATTTGGTTCTTTATTTATTTCATGATTGTTCTCACATTAAATACCATCTTCACTGGTTTAGAAGGTGTGGTTACTAAAGTGGGCACTATCAGTGGTACTGACTATTTCTTTATTAACTCCACATTTATCGCTGAAAAGTTAGGTAAATGGGCGGAGAACATCTTCAATAACTTAGTTATTACATTTACCATTAATGGTCGCACAATGACCATGCATATTGTCTATCAACTTATCTACTATGTTGTTTATGCATTAATTGGATTTGGTATTTGGTTTGTGTATCAGTTAATGTTTGATATCGCTGATTCACATAAAGCATTACATTACAGATTGAAAGGTATTCGTATTGATAAACTCGCCCTTAAGTCGGCGTTAAATGGAAGGAGCTTAGATAAACCTATGGATGAAAATGTTGGTATTAGTTTAGAGCTAAAGAATTTCTCGAAGAAATATGGTTTAAACAGCTATTATTCTGCTAAAAATGTGAACTTATCCGTGAAAGGTGGAGAAGTGTTTGGCTTCTTAGGCCCTAATGGTGCGGGTAAATCCACATGTATTAAATCTATTGTTGGTATCCAACCAATTAGTGAAGGTTCTATTTCCGTCTGTGGCTACGATGTTAAAACACAAGGAGTGGGCGCTAAATCGTTAATTGGCTTTGTTCCTGACCATTACGCTTTATATGAAAACTTAACAGGTAGAGAATACCTTAACTATATCGCTGATATTTACGAAGTTTCTAAAGAAGATAGAAACGAACGCTTATCTAGATACATCGAAAGATTTGAATTAAAAGATTCCATTGATAATAAAATCAAAACCTATTCTCATGGTATGAAACAAAAGGTGACTATTATTGCCGCGTTAGTCCATGATCCAAAGGTTTGGATTTTAGATGAACCTTTAACAGGTTTAGACCCAACAAGTATTTATCAAGTGAAAGAGTGTATGAGAGAGCATGCCTCTAAAGGCAATATCGTTTTCTTCTCTTCTCACTTAATTGATATCGTGGAAAAGCTTTGCGATAGAATCGCAATTATTAAACACGGAGAAATCCAAGCCCAATTATCTCTTAAAGATATTGAAAGTAGTGGTCGTTCACTCGAAGAATTCTATTTAGAGACAATTGGTGATAATACCACAAAAGTAGAAGGTAAATAATGAAGCAACTATTTCAACTGACATTATTCCAACTCAAAGACAAGGTTGATATGTCATGGATGAAGTCTAAAAAGACTTTAATCCAATCAATCGTCTTTGGTGTACTCAAGTTCCTTTTAGTGGTAGCGATTGTTTTTGCTGTCTTATTCGCGTTATCTTATGTCGGTTTTATCTCTAAGTATCAAGATGTCTTACCACTTTTTACGATGTTCTTATCAGTCATCACTTTCTTAAGTTTATGTTCATCAACTTATAACTTAACTAAGTCTTTATATCTCGCGGATGACAATAAGGTTTTAATTACATTCCCCGTTAATGCGAATAAGTTATTCTTCTCTAAATTATTTGTCTATTTCTTCTATGAACTAAAGAAATCATTCCTATTATTAATACCAGGTGTCTTTGGTTTCTTATTGTTTGAAACCATTGGCTTTAAAGGCAGAGAACTAGGCGCTTTAA
>JBGUGI010000039.1:0-4627 GCA_045111495.1 Bacilli bacterium
TGAAGAATGGTTAAATACTGTCAGAGGTGCTGATGGTGCAACATTCTTAGCTGGTGCTAACGATCCAAAAGCAACGGATGGAAAAAATGGTGACATCTACGTCAACACCACCACTTGGGATTTCTTCCTTAAAGTCAGTGGCGCCTGGAACAAACTCGGTAACCTTAAAGGTGAAAAGGGTGACAAAGGTGACAAAGGTGATCAAGGCATCCAAGGTGAAAAGGGTGACAAAGGCGATAAGGGTGACAAAGGTGACAAAGGTGATCAAGGTATCCAAGGCATCCAAGGCGAACAAGGCGTTAAGGGTGACCAAGGTATCCAAGGCGAACAAGGTATCCAAGGTGAAAAAGGTGATACTGGTAATGGTATCGCTGAAGTCAAATTATCCAATGATGGACACAACGACGTTCACACACTTGTCTTCACAGATGGTTCAGAATATACCTTTATGACACCAAATCCAGCTGTGTCGTTTGAAGTCACGAATCAAAGATATACATTAGATTCAAATAAAAATCCTATTTATTTGCCTTATTATGTTGGAACAAGCGCAGAATTAGATGTGAAGGTCGAAGTAACATTTGCGACAGGCGAAAAGAGAGAAGTAGATAATTACACCGTTGAAGGTTTTGATTTGTCTGCCGCTGGTCAAAAAGACCTTGTTATCAAGTTCGGTGATTTATCTAAAGAATTATCTATTGATGTTATTAATATTAACGATGTAATAGCCGCTGATTTAAATGCTGCATTGAATATTGCAGACGCATTACCTGTATTTACAGGCTCTGCTATCGATTTCAGTTATTCTGCTGAAAGTCATCAATTAGCAGTTTTAGTTGGAAAAGGGTCTGAAGAAGCGTTTGTTACACAATATAAAGCAGACTTAGCTACAGCTAATTATGTAGAAAACGGCAAAGATAAATATGGTGATATGCATTATAAATCATCAGAAGGCAATCTTGATATTTGCCCTTGGATTAACCCATCATATTACGAAGGCTTAGCATTTGTTGATTTCAAGAGTGCATTAGTTCCAGTTTATACTGTTGATACTGCTTTAGAGGCGGCTTTAGCTTCTATTACAAGCGTTGTTCAAGGTAATATTTCAATTAAAACAGATGCTGATTCTGGCACGAAGTATATTGCATTCGCTTTAGGTGTCAATGTTAATACAATGAAAACATATACTATGCATTACTTTGTTCCAGATGATTTTGAAGCAGGTGCATGGTCTGATACAGCTAATTATTCAGTAATGCAAGCTATCTGTGGCAATATTTATCTCCAATACTTGGTCTATCCAAATCAAGGTAGTGCGAACTCAACCGTTCTTCAAGTTACAGCTGGCACGCTTGAATAATTGGAATTAAAGAATTAATTATGAAAGGCTTGGGCTATCCCACGCCTTTCTTTTTATTGGTCGTTTATCATCACCACTGATTAATTTAATCAAGACTCTCTTTCTGTCGCATTAACGTAGCGCACGAAAGTCCACTATCAACAGTTTTATAGTTAGTAATTACATTTAAACTGAAAAAATCTAGTTTTTCTTTTGTTTTACACATTGCTAAAATCTGTAACATTTATTTGAAATGATATATTCAACTTTTTAAAAAGTCGCAAATAAGTCTATATATGTACAATAAATAAAAATTCACCATCATTAATATAATGAATGGTGAAAAAGCACTTATTTCGTTAGATGAATACATGATCGAGATTGTATTATATAGCGTGCATGCAAGTAAATGCAATAATAATTTTTTGTTGTATTCTCAAAATGATAGGCATACGATTGTAGACAAAATTAATTCTTAAAAAGGAGAACATTATGAAAAAAGCTTCAAAAATGTTTGTTGGTTTGGCTCTTGCAGGCATGCTTCTGACAGGTTGCAATTTCCCAAACAACTCACAAGCTAACAGTGATGCTGGTGTCTACGAACAACAACAAATTTATCAATTGTACGTAGCCAACGGCGGCACAAAAAATTATGAAGAATGGTTAGAATCCGTCAGAGGTGCTGATGGCTCCACATTCTTAGCTGGTGCTAATGATCCAGCTGCTACAGATGGTAAAAATGGCGACATTTATGTCAACACCACCACTTGGGACTTCTTCCTTAAGATCAGTGGTGCCTGGAACAAACTCGGTAACCTTAAAGGCGCTCAAGGCGAAAAGGGCGAAAAGGGCGATAAGGGTGACCAAGGCGAAAAAGGTGACAAAGGTGACAAAGGTGACCAAGGCGAAAAAGGCGAAAAAGGTGACCAAGGCGAACCAGGTAAAGACGGCTTTGACGGCGAAGACGGCAAAGACGGCAAAGATGGTGTCGATGGCAAAGATGGTGTCGATGGCAAAGATGGCAAAGATGGCGTCGATGGCAAAGATGGCGTTTCCATTACCGATGTAAGAAGAACTGGCATTGATGGAAATAAGGATATATATACTATTTATTTCTCAAATGGCCAAACATCTACATTCGTTGTAAATAATGCTGTTCCATCAGAGATGAATAAAGTGGAATTTGACAAAGCAGCCGCTTTCTATGCAGCTAACGGTGTTGATGTCGAAATTCCTGCTTATGAAACCATTGACTTAGATCCAGCAGTCGAAGTCGAAGAAGATGAAGATTTAGTTTCTTATTCTATTAAAAATACAACAAAAGAAGAAATGGATGCTTTCACAGCGAAATTCGTTGACGCTGGATGGGAATTATTAAGTTACAGCCCATCCTATGGCGATGCTACAGTAGCAGATCCAAATTCTCGTGCTAGAATTTCTATTGAAAACTGGCTCGGTTTCTCTTCTGATGATGTTGAGATTACATTCACTGCTGCAAATGAATTCCCAGCTGAAGAACTTGCTGCTGATCTTGCTGCATTAGGCATCACAGATGAACTTCCTGCATACACAGGTCAAGCTTGGGACTTCACTTATTCATCATTAGCAGTGCTTGTTAATGTTGGCGAAGGCAACGAAGAAGATGGTGTTGCAAGTTATCAAGCTGATTTACTTGCTGCTAACTTCACAGAAGCAGGCGCTGACAATTATGGTGACATGCATTACACTTCACCAAACGCACAATTTGACGTTGTTGCTTGGGATGGATCAACATCTTGGTATGCTGGTAATGTTATCATCCAAATCAAATCATTAATGCCAGTCGCATTCCCACTTGAAGAAATCCAAGCTGATATGGAAGCAAATGGTATTACTGATCCAATTCCTTCAATCGAAGTTTCCGCTACTGATGCATCTTATAATCCATCCTATCATCAACTCGTTATGGTAGTTGGCGAAGCTAACGTAGCAGCAACCATTGCTGCTTATGAAGCAGCTTTAGTCGAAGCTGGTTATTCTGTGGCTTATACCGATACTTATGGCAACCACTATCAAACTGCTAATAAGCAATTAGATATTTATGCTTGGGATGGCGCATTAGCTGGTGCAAGTTATGCTGATTATGTCATTATCAACTATGACATCGTTCCACCAGTCCTCGATGCATTCCCACTCGAAGCAGCCAATGAGTTCCTTAATGATTATGATTTAGGTTTCTCCTTCACAGAAGAAATCGCTGCTCAATTAACTGATCCAGCAGGAGACGGCTACACCGTTGACTATGGTAGCTCCAGCGGTTATGATTACATGAAGATTCAAGTCAATGGTAATCAACTCGCGGCTTGGAACGCAGTTATGGGTCCACTCGTTACAGCCAATGGATATGAATTATATTCTGAAACTGAAACAAAAGTTGTCTATACAAACGATGATTATCACGAAGTTCAACTCATTTACAACGCTAGTTACGACTACACATACGTCCTCTTATTCGAATAATAGGAAGTAAACAATAACTAAAAGCGGATCTTAACGGTCCGCTTTTTTAATGTTTATTAATGCTATTTCATTTTAAATCTTTTAAATAATGTTTTCTCGCGTACATCTCTCTATCCGCACGGGTAAAGATTTGAATAATCGTGGTGTCTTTTGAGCGTTCATAATCTGCCATACCGGCGGAGACAACTAAATAACTATGGTTTTTATGGTTTTGATTAATTCTATTATTAAAGCTTTCGAGTAGTTCGTATCTGTTTTTATAGTTTTTTCCGGTTAAAAAGAGAGTGAATTCATCGCCACCGACGCGATAAATAGAAACATCTCTAAAACATTCTTCAATTAATCTCACAGATTCAACAATATATTGGTCGCCAACTTCATGGCCTCTTTCATCATTAACATCCTTAAGGTTGTTTAAATCAAAGACCACTACTGCAAAGTCTTCCATTTCGCCATTATTAATGTGATTATCAATTTCCGCCTCAGCATCGACATAAGCGTGCTTACTCATGGCTCCTGTTAAAGGATCATAAGCGATTTGATATTGGGCAACCTCTAATTCATGTCTTTGTGTGGCTCTTTCGTCTTCGACAACCAACGAATGTAAAGCACAAATACCAAATAAATAGCCTAAAGAATACAAAGGAAGAAGCGGGAAAAACACTTGAAGTGTAATAGCCACGATCATAAATAAAGAGAATGAAGAAACAGTGATATAGCGGAGTTTCATGGAATCTTTATTTTTAAGTGATGTGATTAAGGTGAAAACCGCTAATACAAGATACATCA
>JBGUGI010000040.1:0-4377 GCA_045111495.1 Bacilli bacterium
AAGGCTTAGCCGCTGAATTAAAGCCATATCAAACTGTTTCTTTAGAGGAAATCATTATTAAGGCCAATAAGAAAAACAAGAAGATTATTGTCATGCTTGATAATATTAACGATCCTCATAATCTCGGGGCCATTTTAAGAAGCGCTGATGTTTTTGAAGCTGCGGGTATTGTTTTACCAAAACATAACTCTGTTTCTTTAAACGCTACTGTCGCTAAAACAAGTGCGGGCGCCATTAACTATGTTCCAGTGGCAGTTGTTAATAATCTCAATCAAGCAATTAAGACATTAAAAGAAGAAGGCTATTGGGTTGTTTCCACAGATGGAAGCGCCACAATTGATTATTCTTCAATTAAATACGATTTCCCAGTTGTCGTCGTTATAGGTAGTGAAGGCAAAGGCGTATCACCATTGGTTTTAAAGAATTCTGACTATGTTGTCAAAATTCCCCAATTTGGACATGTGAACTCATTAAACGCCTCCGTAGCTGCGGGTATTTTATTAGCGGAGGTGCATAAAACAAATATCTAAACACCTTACCCGGTGTAGAGAGGAGAGGTTTTATGCCGTCTTACAAGACCTATAGACGCATACTAGATGAGCGGACACATACTTTCATAGCTCAAGGTAGTCATGTCGCATACGTACAATTACAAGACCGTTACAAAAGAGCAGCACAAGCATTTATCCACGAACTAATCGATATCAAGTACAAGAATTGTGGAGTTACTCCTAGTGAACTAATAACTATTTGTAATGATTCTTTTCCTAATGTCGTCAGGAAATTCAATCCACAGAAGTGTTCATTTTACACTTTTTGGAGAAAATCAATTGAACTACAAATAGGAAACTACATGAGCACTAACTACTATTCTGAAAAATCTAAAACACAGGTCAGCTTTGTGAGCTTTGATAATGATTATAATGAGAATACTTTTGTCTTAGACTCAGTCATGGAAAATGATGAAAACTATCAACGTATGCGGTCAATTCATGAATTAAAGCTCATGATTAACAAACATAAGCGTGATTTTGAACACCAAGAATTTATGATGCTTTTGTTAACTCTTGAAGGCTACACAATTGCGGATTTTGAGCATACTGGCATCACTAGTCAATCAACATTATATTTAACCTTCAAGAAGGCAATTGGAAAACTAGCAAACATCATCAGAAGCGAGAAAAAGAAGTAACTATATAAGCTTGCTCACTATGTGAAAAAGGCAATATCAATACTCATTTTTATGGATGCGTGATATAATCTTCAAGCATGAGCAAATTAGAAATTAAAAACTTATCTTTTTCATACGACGGCGATAACAAAGTTATTGACGATATATCTTTTAGTGTCCCTAAAGGTTCTTTCGTTTCCGTTTTAGGTCATAACGGTTCTGGTAAATCCACGTTGGCTAAACTCATTGTTGATTTATTAGAAAAAAACGAAGGCAAAATCTATTTCGATGATGAAGAAGTCACTAAAAGCAATATTCAAAACTTTCAAAGCAAAGTTTCTTTAATATTCCAAAATCCTGATAACCAATTCATTGGTTCTACAGTGGAAGATGATATTGCTTTCGGTTTAGAAAATAGATGTTTTCCACACGATAAGATGCAAGAAGAAATCGAACGCTTCGCTGAAAGTGTTGGTATGCTTGAATATCTTAAAAAAGAGCCAATCGCTCTTTCGGGTGGTCAAAAACAACGTGTCGCTCTAGCGGGCGCTTTGATTTTGAGACCAGAAATTCTCATTTTAGATGAAGCGACATCAATGCTTGATCCGAAAGGTAAAGCCACAGTGAGAAAGTGGTTAAAACGCATCCATAAAGAAAACAAAGAACTTACCATCTTTAGCATCACCCATGATATCGATGAAGCTTTATTAAGTGATAAGGTTTTGATTTTATCAAAAGGCAAATTGATTAAAGAAGGCAAACCTCAAGAAGTTTTAAGAGATGAAGAAACTCTTTTAGCCATCAAACTTGATATGCCTTTTGTTTATAAACTTGAAAAAGAATTAGCGAAGATGGGTATTAATTCCCACGCTGATAAGATTGATCAACTAGTGGAGGATATATGGGCATCCAAGTAAAAAATATCTTCTACACATATCAAAAGAAAGCCACTAATGCGACATTAGCTTTAAACAATGTCTCTTTTGAAATTAAGGACAATGATTTCATCGCAATTGTTGGTGAAACAGGTAGTGGCAAATCCACATTAGCCCAAACATTCAACGCTTTAATAGTACCTGACCAAGGTGAAGTTATCGTGGGTGATTATGTCGTTAATTATAAAAACAGGAAGAGCCGTAAATTACGTGGTATTAGACAACGTATTGGCTTAGTTTTCCAATTCCCTGAATATCAACTCTTTGAAGAAACAGTGGAGAAAGACGTCGCTTTTGGCGTTAAAAACTTTGGCGTTAAAAACGAAGAAGCATTAAAAAGAGCTCACGAAGCTTTAGCTAAAGTTGGCCTAGATGAATCCTACTATGCTAGAGCACCTTTTGATTTATCAGGTGGCGAAAAACGTAAAGTCGCTATCGCGGGTATCTTAGCCATTGACCCAGATGTGCTCATCTTTGATGAACCAACCGCAGGCTTTGATCCACAAAGTAGTAAAGACTTAATGAAATTAATTTGTGATTTCCATAAACAAGGTAAAACCATCATTGTGATTACCCATGATATGGACTTAGTAAATACATACGCCCAAAGAGTGGTGCTTCTTGAAAGAGGAGAACTAGCCTTTGATGGCACCCCAGCGGAACTATTCTCCTTTATCCAAGGTTACGACAGATTAGATATTCCAACTGTTATTAAAGTAGCAATTGCTTTAAAAGAAAAAGGCATGGACATCGATGTTAATCAAATCCGCAACGTTGATGATTTATTAGAAGCAATTAAAAGATGGAGGGATAAAGCATGAGCACTATGACTTTTGGCCGTTATTCCTTCCGTGATACTTTTGTCCATCGTTTAGATGCTAGGAATAAAATATTCCTCGTCATTCTCTTTATGGTGGGTATTTTCTTCCAATTCAATAAATGGTCAACATCTCTCATCTTAAGTGGTGTTTATATTCTCGTTTTATTAATCTTGATGCTCATTTCTCGTGTGAGTTTAATTCAATTACTTAAGTCACTAGGGGGACTTTGGCTATTAGTTATCTTCCTGATGGCTATTTATATATTCATTCCATCGAATAATCCTAAATTACCAGTGGCCTTTACTATTGGTTCTTTAGAAGTGCACTGGGATGCATTTTGTCAATCAGGTTATATATTGATGCGTTTAATGCTCATGATTTCTTTGACCATGATTTTAACTAGCACCACAAAACCAATGGATATGACCTATGCTTTTGAATGGTATATGACTCCATTAAAACCAATTCATTTCCCAGTTCACGAAATTGCCATGACCTTATCTATTGCTTTAAGATTCATCCCAACCTTACTTGATGAAACAGAAAGAATTATGAAAGCTCAGGCTAGCCGTGGTGTTGATTTTAACCATGGTGGTATCTTTAAACGCTTTGGCGCGGTTATCGCTTTAATCATCCCATTATTTGTTTCCGCTTTAGAAAGAAGTGAAGAACTCGCCAATGCGATGATTGTCAGAGGCTATGATCCAAAAGCTAAACGCACTAGATATAGACTATTAAGATTTTCTTGGAGAGACTTATTAGCGTTCCTCTTTATCGGTGCAATTTTTGCTGGTATCATTGTTTTATTCGTTTTTGATAGAACTGGTGAACCAGTTGATATCATTAATTTCTTCTTCAAAGTGAAAGGATTCTAAAATGAAAGTATTAGGTATCTGTTCATATAAAGGTACTAATTATTATGGCTGGCAAAAGCAAGTCGGCTTTATCAGCGTCCAAGAAAAGATTGAAGAATGTTTAAGCAAAGTCTATGACACTCCTATTAATATCCAAGGTAGTGGTAGAACTGATGCAGGTGTCCATGCCTTAAAACAATACTTTCACTTTGTGAGTGATAAAGAAAAAGATTTAAAACAACTAGCGTACGCTTTAAATAAAATGCTACCAGATGATATCAAAATCATCTCTTTTAGTGAAGTAGATGATAACTTCCACGCTAGATATAACGCTACTAAGAAGATTTATGAATATCGCATTCTTTTAACTAATAAAGATCCATTCTCTTACGATTTAGCGTATATCTATCCAATGCCTTTAGATGTCCCATTATTTATTGATGCGCTTAATAGGTTTGTGGGTACGCATAATTATCAAGATTTCACTTCTAAAGAAGAAGATGAAGCTAACTTTGTTCGTACACTTTATGACGTAGAAGTTATTAGAGAAAAAGATTTATTAAGAATCGTCTTTACGGGTAACGGCTTTATGCGTT
>JBGUGI010000041.1:0-7338 GCA_045111495.1 Bacilli bacterium
ATACCAATATCTGCAGCTTTTAAACTTGGAGCGTCGTTAACACCATCACCAGTCATCGCAGCGATATTGCCGTTATTTCTAATCGCGGTAACAATTTGGACTTTATTTTCTGGTGAAACACGGGCAAATACATGCACCGTCTTCACTTTTTCTTGTAATTGTTCTGGAGTTAAGGCATCGATTTCTTCACCAGAAAGAGCCTCACCATCTGCATCGGTAATACCTAATTCTTTAGCAATCGCCAAAGCAGTTGTCTTATGGTCACCGGTAATCATAATGGTTGTGATGCCAGCTTTCTTAAAGATGGAAACAGCATTCTTAGCTTCTGGTCTTGGTGGATCAATCATACCCACTAAACCAAGGAAGACCAAGTTTTCTTCTTTAAGTTCATCAGCATATGTATAAGCAAGGCCTAAGACACGTAAGGCATCCACTGCCATCGCATCACTAGCGGCCATGATTTTTTCTTTATCTTCTTTAGTAATTTTTCTTTCTTTTCCATTAATGGAAATACGGTCCGCTACTCTTAAGATAGAGTCAATAGCACCTTTGGTGAAGATAATCTTTTTACCTTCATAGGCGTGTTGAGTGGACATCATCTTACGGACAGAATCAAATGGATATTCATTAATACGAGGGGCAATCTTTTCTAAATCACCTTTGTGTTGGTTCATTTTGTTAGCGTATTCCACTAAAGCAATTTCAGTCGGGTCACCATAGACACCTTCATCAACTGAAGCGTTAGAACAAAGGGATAAGCCCATGGATAACATCTTGCAGTTATCTTTTAAGATATCTTCACCAGCAATGAGATTTTCATCAATATACGCTCTCACCACTGTCATCTTGTTTTGCGTTAATGTACCAGTCTTATCAGAACAGACAACACTAACAGCACCTAATGTTTCAACAGATGGGAGTTTTCTAACAATTGTGTTGGCCCTCACCATCTTTTGGACACCTAAGGCTAAAACAATAGTAACAACCGCTGGTAAACCTTCTGGAACAGCGGCAACCGCTAATGAAATAGCGAACATGAAGTTTTCAATAATGCCATCAAGCCAGCCTTTAGCGCCTCCATTACTTCTTGCGAGGTCAATTAATTGAATACCGAACAATAAAACAACAATAGCGATGGTTAAGAAACCTAAAAATTTAGATAACTTAGCAAGTTGTTTTTGAAGTGGAGTGGTATCATCTTCTCCTTCGGAGAGTAATTTAGCAATCTTACCAGTTTCGGTTTGTCCACCGGTTAAGACGACAATGCCTTCACCACGTCCGTATACGACAGGTGTCGACATATAAACCATATTGACTCTATCACCGACACCGACTTCATCGCTGAAGACAATGTTAGCGTCTTTTTCCACTGGTAAAGATTCACCAGTTAAAGATGATTCATCAGTTTTTAAGTTAATAGCCTCAGTTAAACGGAGATCCGCTGGAACAGTACGTCCTTCTTCTAAGATAACGATATCACCAGGAACAAGTTCCTCGGCTTTAAGTTCAACGAGTTTACCATCTCTTCTCACCACACATGTTGGGGAAGACATTTTCTTTAATGCCTCTAATGATTTCTCAGCTTTGTTTTCTTGAACGGTACCAATAATCGCATTAAGGACACAGACACCTAAGATAATAATCGGATCTGCAAAATCAAATGATTCACCATTTTTAACGGTGTTAAAGATGGAAATAGCCACGCTTAACAAAGCAGCGGCTAAAAGAATAAAGATCATCGGATCATTAAACTGAGATAAGAAAACTAAAAAAAGCGGAGTTTTCTTCTTTTCTGGCAATTTGTTAAACCCATACTTAATGAGTCTTTCACCAGCTTCTTGGCTGCTTAGACCTTGCTCAACATTACTATTCAGTTCTTGCAAGACCTCTTTAGAGCTTTTTGTTTCAAACATAGTTTCGTTCCTCCAAAAAGATTATTGCGTCTTGCTCATGAACTGGTTAGGTCCCGGGTTATTCACCGTGTTGACGAGATTCTAACTTCGCTACTCCCGCTTTTAAATATTCATATGTTTGTGCTTAGCACATTAATAATAGTATAAAAGTTCTACTTTAAAGTAAACAAAAAGCGGTAACGGAATTAACCATTACCACTTATAGTGCTTGCGTTATTTGTTGATGCAACTGCTTTGTTACAGCCAATCGCAGTCGCGGACAAAGATAAAAACACTATCACTTTGATGATGTTCTTTTTCGTTGGTGTCTCTTAATTATTAACAGGAAGATTTGTTCCGATGATGACAAGGACTGTCATAAGAAGGCACGCGAGTAATAAGGAAACACTTACGATTCTAATCACTACGCGATGTTTACTATCAATGACAAAGAAATCGCTCATCAAAAGGAACATGTCGGCAATAAGGACGACAAAAGCGATAAGAGCAATTGGAATATTAATGCTCATGGTAAAAGCTAATGGCGAAATGTAATAAATGTTATTACCCACTGCATGCTTTTGGCACCAAGGCACCACTAAAAGCAACATTAAGATGCCACAGATGACGGCAAAAACAATTGTTAAAGGACGTTTGTTGAGATTAACTTTTTTGAGATTGTTTTCCATATTTCTTCACCACCTCTCACTAATTAGACGATTTAGGGTGTATAAATCCGCTAAAGTTTAGCTATAAAATGCTGGAAACGATGATGGGAGTGGCAATAGCCACAGCGATGATGAGTAGAATTAGAATAATGACTAGTGGCGCGTATTTATTTGTGTCTCTAAACATTTGGATACGGTTCTCATATTTCTTAGCCACTTTTTGATAGTCTTCATAAGTTAATTCTTCAAGGTATTGTTCGTTAATATATCTCACTAAATCACTATCTTCTTTGGTGTTGATATAAATCATTTGATCATAACCAATAGCAAAGGCAATCGCCTTGGATTCTTTATCATTATTAGGATTCATTTTAAGAGTGACTCTTCTAATGCCTCTTACTTCATTCATCGCAAATAGTTTGGAATAACGTTTTGAGGAACCGCAAGCCAAAATCTCGGCGATAATGATGCCAACGACAGTAATGATTAAAATAATGAGAAGCCAAAGGTCAAACGTTGATCCTCTATCTTCGTAGATTACATCATCCATTACTTTTAAACGGACTTTGCGGTAGAACCCGTCTTTATCGATAATGTGTGCTTTAAAACTCTTTTTACTACTAATGGTCATAGTTTTTTTCTCTTTATTTTAGTTTAGCATATGCCATTTATTAATCATATATTTATCTAGAATATATCAATACTATTTTTGTGCTTCGTAACCTTGGCTTTTATTCATATAAAAATTGAACGATAATTAAATTATGAAAAAGAGTTTACTTATATTCCCAATTGTTTTGTCGGTTTTTTCTTTTACAGCATGTAACAAGAAACAAGAAAAACCACACAAGCTAGAAAACTGCGCGATTCATCACGATGATGAATTTGGTGGCGCATACATCAACATTGGTATTCAAAAATTTAATGATTTAGGTTTTGCTTTTGGTGATAGCGTTAATTTAACTTTCACCACTGGTGATAAGGTCGTTAAATTTGAAGATATTGGTTATTATAGTGGCTATTATGTTCCAGCAGGACAAGAATTAGTGGTCGGCTATAAAGGCTATGACAGCATTAAGTTCTGCATTAACTATGGTGAAGATATCTACGCAAAGAATGATTTCAACGAAAATACTAAAGCGACAATTACTATAAATAAAGAAGGTAAATATAAAGAAGTCGAAGATACATTATCGATTTCCTATAGCGATGATAGAAGCCAATACACTAGCGATGAACAGTTCGCTAACTTTAGAGAAATACGCGTTGGTTTAATGGAACCAGGCTTAATCTATAGAGGTGCTTCTCCAATTGATAATTCTCGTAAAAGAACTGAGATTGTCGATTCTTTACTTGAGAAGAATAATATTAAATATAATATCGATTTAGCGGATAAGGAATCCGCGATTGGTGGCAGTAAGTACACTATTCACGACTACTTCAAAGGCTTGCAAAATAAAAACAAGGTTGTTTTCTTAGGAATGGCCGCAGCCTATAAAGCGGAAGATTTCGCTAATAAAATGAAAACCTTATTTGAATCCATGCTTAATAATGATGGTCCATATTATATTCACTGTTTAGAAGGTAAAGATAGAACTGGTTATGTTTGTATGGTTCTTGAAGCTTTATGTGGTGCGACTTATCAAGAATTAATTGATGATTACTTCGTCACTTATAAGAATTACTACGGCATTGAAGAAGGCACAAAGAAATACGATGTTATTAAAGAACTACATATTGATGAAATGATTAGATATGTTTTTGGTTTTGAAAAGAATGTCTTATTAGGCACCGCTAACTTCCATAGCATGGCTAATAACTACATGCTGAATGTGGGCATGAACCAAGAACAAATCAATCAATTACAACTTAAGCTTTGTAAAAAAGATAATAACCCTAACGAAATCTAGGGTTATTTTTTTAAATCTTTAATTACTAATAGAACAAGCTCTTTAATTTCATCAGGATCTTCAGAATCCACTAAAAGCATAGGCTTCGCGGATGGATATGGAATCTGGTCTTTGAGACCACTATTTTCTAAAGATTTAGTTTTCTTAATTAGAAATCTATTATCATAGACACCACCAAAGAGAATATCATCTTTATAAAGCATGTATTCCCCCATCATCTTTTTATAGGTGATGTTTTTTGTTTCTCTTAAGAGCTCTAAAACGTAATTTAGATAATCAATATTACTAGCCATACACTATTTCTTGTCTTTCTTTTCTTTTTGTTTTCTAGCGATTGCTTTTTCTGTTTCTGAGAAATAGTTCTCATCTTTAATACCACTGACGGCTTTTTTAATGCCTAGAGATTTAGTTACTACACGAGTGACGATGTTTTTATCCATATCAATGCTTTTGATATCTTCAATAAGAGCGATTCTAAAATTATCAAAGTAACTAATTAATAAAGAAAGAATGATTTCCACGAGTATCTGCGCAAATAATAAGACCGCTGAAATGATGACAATCATGATTCTTAAATCGCTGACTTTACTAGTGAATATTTCAATAACTGTCCAAATAATCGCTAAAGCGTTGATTGATAATTTAATGATTTTAAACACTCTTTTCTTGTTTCTAATCGCTCTTCTTTGTTCATATCTTTCAGCGTGTGTTTCACCTTTTACTTTGCTTGTTTTAGCAAAGACAAAGGCAATGGTATGTATAACTAAAAGCGCAGCGTAAATAGCGATAAATACTGGTTCATTAATATGCACATAAATTTGATAGCCATAAAACAAAGTAAAAACAATAAAAAGGATGAGGCTAAAAGCTTCTAGTGTCTTTTGCAATATTTCAATAATGGAGGCAAGAGCTTTTCTTGAACGATCAAACATATCGTTATCATTATAAGCTAATGAAGTACAAAAAAACGAGATTTTCCATCTCGTTATTTTCTAGTGGTGCCCGAGGCCGGAATCGAACCGGCACGGTATCGCTACCGCTGGATTTTGAGTCCAGTGCGTCTACCAGTTTCACCACTCGGGCAGTGAGTTAATTATATAACAGTGATGAAAAAGATAGAAACACTAATTTTATTAATTAATCTCTGTTTTCTCCAACGTAGAAGATGGCCAATGAATCAGGTCCAATATGAGCGCCTGTAATGAGGTCGTAGAAATAGATTTCCACATTACTGACACCATGTTCGGTTAAGTAGTTCTTGATTGATAAAGCATCATCATAGGCATCACAGTGAGAAATATAAACAGTTTGCTTTTCTGGATGTCTAATTTTAGCGATACATGTTTCCGCTAAACGGCGAATAGCCATCTTTCTACCACTGACTTTACCTGCTACTTCGATTTTAGATTTATTGCTACCTTTTAAGATGAATTTGATTCTTAAGAAGTTAATGAATTTCGCTAATAAAGCGGATACTCTACCTTTCTTGATGAGATATTTGATATCACCCACTGTAAATTCACTTCTCACTTGGAATTTGAACTTTTCACATTCATAGCAAATATCTTTAAAAGACATACCCTTCTGCACTAATTCATAGGCATGGAGGGCTTGCAAGCCTTCACCAAAGCCCGCGGTTGCGGAGTCCACGATGTAGACCATTTCTTTACCTTGTGCCTTAGTGATGTTATCTCTAGCCACACAAGCGGAGTTATATGTTCCAGAGATACCTTTAGCCATGACGAAGCAAATAATTTGATTACCTTCTTCAATATCTTTTCTAAAAGCTTCTTCATATGTATATGGAGTGATTTGTGATGTGTTGATACTTCTTCCTTCACGCATTTCTTCATAGAAAGAATGGGAGAATTGGTCCACATCAATTTCGTCTTTGTAACATTGATAAGTTTTTTCATCAATGGTTAAGGACATATTAACAACAGTAATGTCTGCGTTTCTTTTTTTAATGATGCCTGAGAATAAATTGCTACCGGCATCAGCATAAATCTTAATTGCCATAAGTAACCCTCCTTTGGGACCGAGAGTATGGTAAGCGAATTAATAAATTTTATAAATCTATTAATAAAAAAGATTTTTCTATTGCGAAAAACCTTAATTCTACTGAAAAAATATCAAAAAGTAGATTACTAGGTAATCTTATTATCTAAACCTCCTTCAATAATGTAATCTTTTAATAAATCACGGGCATAGTAACAATCTGCGTCATATGTATCAATGACCGTTAAGTTATTAGGACCATAGTCAGAGCAATATGAATCAGTGACGATATAATATGTCGCATTATTATCGACATTATTAACCGATCCTAAACCATATTCTGAATAGGTAATGAAATAGTTTTCATTTGTCGTATTAACAAACTGTTTTAATAGATAATATCCACTGACGGAACAGAGTTGGATGTCATTATCAAATGGGAAAAGGTTATATAAATCCGCATAAGAAACATCACCAGATGGTAAATAGTATGGGGAACGGCAAGAAATATAACCACCACCTAGGAAAATGTTATATTGCTCTTTCCACTTTTCTAAACCCGCTTCTAAATAGAGTTCACTGACTAGTTTTCTTAAATAATCAGAATTTCTTCTAGATGAGTTAGTGCCTATAGGCATTCTGGCTGTACCAATTACACCTTGATATTTATCAAATAGTTGTTTGATCTTTTCGTTTTCATCTATTCTACTGTAATCATTAGTGTAAACACTTTGTATTTTCTTCACTTCATATGTGTCATTAGCGATATCGATATCAAGACTAATATATGGAAGGCTTTTATTATAGCCACCACCTTGAACGTGATAGACGCCTTTGCTATCTTTTTTAATGTAATTCTTATGGGTATGA
>JBGUGI010000042.1:0-4745 GCA_045111495.1 Bacilli bacterium
CAGTTAAATACGGAAGATCCGATTCTGGAAAGACCTGAGTCTCGTTCTGCTTAGGTAGAAAGCGAAGGTCCGTATGATTGATAAAAAACAAAATGACCGTCAAAATCAAGAGGTCAACGAATTATTGAACGGATTTAACGACTATTTGACTAGACACTGGGATGAATTTATTTCCTTATTAAATGAAATAGATGACCAAGGTCATATTGCAGAGGAGTGATTGTCTCCTCTTTTTTTTGTTAACGATTTAATGTCTTTGGTAGCGGCAAGACCGAAATTTGTCTCGCTATTATTTCATATTGCATTGAAAACAAACTAAGAGTGGGATTTGCTGTTCCTAGACGTGACGTTTGTGTTGAATTATATTACCGCTTCGCTGAGATATTTAATAAAAATGATTTAACAGCGGTTTATGGCGGAAACACAAAGTGTTTGGAAGGCGATTTAGTGGTCCTCACCACCCATCAACTATTTAGATATGAACACTACTTCGATTTATTGATCATGGATGAGATAGATGCTTTCCCATATAAAGGGAGTGAAATATTAGAAATATTCTTTAAACGCAGTATTAAAAAGAATTTTGTTCTTATGTCTGCCACTCCTTCTGATGATATTTTGGAGTATTTTTCAAAACCAGGACGTTCAATAGTCGAACTATATTCTCGATTTCATGGTAAGCCATTACCTGTTCCAAAGATTGTCAAAGGCAACTTACTATATTTAAACTACAAACTAATAAAAGAAACATCGAGATTTCTTAAGATGTTCAAGCAAATATTTATCTTTGTTCCGACGATCGATTTATCAATTAAATTATATAAATTCTTAAAGCTATTTTTTCCTAATGGTGGATATATAAATTCACACTGCGAAAATCGCGATGAAATTATTAAAAGATTTAGGATTAAAAAATATCGCTATTTAGTAACCACAGCGGTTTTGGAAAGAGGAGTTACTGTTAAGGATTTACAAGTCATTGTTTATCAAAGTGATCATCCAGTTTATGACTCACACGCCTTAATACAAATAGCCGGAAGAGTGGGCCGAAAGAAAGAAGCACCAGAAGGAGAGGTGATATTCCTTGCTAGGAAAAATAATCAAGAAATGCAAAGAGCAGTGGAAGAAATTACTGCCGCCAACAAGAAACTGCCTCATATGCTTTAAAGAAATCAAATTAAACGATACGGGTCACCTTTTGAATGGGAATATACCGATATGTCGCTCATGCCAAAACGAAATGAAACCTAAGTTTATCAAGTTTAAAGCGGAAGGTCATCATGCCACATCAATCTATTACTATAATCCTTTTATTAAAAAACTAATTTACCAATATAAGGGTTGCTATGATTATGAACTTAACAAAGCGTTTATCAGCATGTTTGCTCGTGAAATAAGAATCAGATATTTAAACTATGTTGTGATCCCTATTCCTTCATATAAAAAAGAAGATGAAGAAAGAGGATTTAATCATGTGATTGAGATCTTTAAAAACTTAGGGTTAGAGATGTTAGAAATAATTGAAAAAACAGAGAAACATAAGCAGGCAAAAAGCTCGGTTAATTCAAGGCATCAAGTCTATAAATTTTTAGCATTATCCGCTCATCCAGATTTACGCAAAAAGAAGGTCTTACTAGTGGATGACGTTTACACTACAGGCAGTACAATTAAATCGTCAATAAACCTCATAGAAAAGCTCAATCCAAAAAGAATTGAAGTGCTTGTTATCGCTAAAACAAAGCCAAAACAAATACCTAAATAGCTAATACAAATTAATTTGTGTTAGACAAGTAGAGGTTGGATTGATATTATATTTAAGCGAATGCTTGACATTCTTTTTATAAAGAAAGGCACATATTTGATGTGATCGGTATTAGAAAATGGGATTTTTCGACAGAAGGCTTATTAAGAAATATCAACGCGAAGCGGAAAAAGTCATCGCTTATGAAAGTGAAATGGCTGCGCTTAGCAATGAAGAATTACAAGCCAAAACTCCATATTTTAGAGATTTATTAGCCAAGGGCGCATCCCTTGATGATATTAAATACGAAGCTTTTGCGGTTGCTCGTGAAGCTGCTAAACGTTGTATTGGTGAATTCCCTTACAAAGTACAAATTATTGGTTCCTTAGTTTTACATAACGGCGATGTCGCTGAAATGAAAACTGGTGAAGGTAAAACCTTAACATGTACAATGGCGGTTTATCTTAACGCTCTTTCAGGCAAAGGCTTACACGTTATTACAGTTAACGAATACTTATCTGGTCGTGACGCTGAATGGATGGGTCAAATCTATAGATTCTTAGGCTTAACTGTCGGTGTTAACGCTCGTACAAAATCAACTAGAGAAAAGAAAGAAGCCTATTTATGTGATATTACATATACCACAACCTCTGAATTAGGTTTCGACTACTAAAGAGATAACATGGCCACAGACATGGAACACCGTGAGTTAAGAGGCTTAAACTTCTGTATCGTTGACGAAGCTGACTCCATCTTAATCGATGAAAGTAGAACACCATTAATTATTTCTGGTGGCGCTAAAACAAGTGCTTCCCAATATACAGTTGCCGATAGATTCTGTAAGACATTAAAGAAAGAAAAAGACTATTCCATCGATGTTAAGGACAAAACAGTTCACTTAACTGAAGAAGGTCAACAAAAAGCAGAACGCATGTTTGGTATCCAAAACTTATATGATCCAGAATACGCTGATTTAGTCCACAGAATCCATAACGCTTTAAAAGCAAACTTCATTATGGCTAGAGACGTCGACTACTTAGTGGACGCCGAAGGTGAAGTTCAAATTATCGACCCATTTACTGGTCGTGTTCTTCCAGGTCGTGAATGGTCTGATGGTTTACACCAAGCCGTTCAAGCTAAGGAAAACGTTAAGATCAAACAAGAAACCGTCACAATGGCGACAATTACATATCAAAACTTCTTCCGTTTATACAATAAACTCGCTGGTATGACTGGTACCGCCAAAACTGAAGAAGAAGAATTCCGTAAAATCTATAACATGCGCGTTGTGTGTATTCCTACAAATAGACCAATCCAACGTATTGACGCTTTAGACTATGTCTACGCTCACAAAGGTCCAAAACTCGCTGCTTTAATTAAGGAAGTTAAAGAACGTCACGAAACAGGTCAACCAATCTTAATTGGTACTGTTTCCGTTGAATCTTCTGAAGAAATCTCTGCCTTATTAACAGAAGCGGGCTTACCACACGAAATGTTGAACGCGAAAAACCATGCACGTGAAGCGGAAATCATTTCACACGCTGGTGAAAAAGGTTCCATTACCTTAGCTACTAACATGGCGGGCCGTGGTACCGATATTAAGATTAATGATGAAGTCAGAGCCTTAGGTGGTCTTTGTGTTTTTGGCACTGAAAGACATGAATCTAGACGTATTGATAACCAATTACGTGGTCGCTCTGGCCGTCAAGGTGACCCAGGCTTCTCCAGATTCTACGTTTCTTTTGATGACACACTTTTAGTGAGATTCGCTGCTGATTCTATTAAGAATTACATTGAAAAGAACTTTGGTGATGAAGCTTTAGAAGCTAGAATGATTACTAACGTTATTACATCCGCTCAAAAGAAGATCGAAGGTCAAAACTTCGATACTCGTAAGAGCTTACTTGAATACGATGATGTTTTAGCCAAACAAAGACAAATTGTCTACGACAAGAGAGATAGAATCATCGAAGGTAAAAACATCGACGATATCATGGATGATATCTTTAAAACCACTGGTGAATTCCTTGCTAAGAAAGGTATCCCAGCGGATTCTAATGATGATTTAATTTCTGGTGAACAATTAGTTAAAGTTGTGGAACCAAGATTCTTACCAAGTGGCACAATTAAACCAAACTTATATGATGATGCTCCAGTTGATGATATCGCACCAGATTTAGCTATCATTATTAGAGAAAGATTCGATCAACTTCTCAAAGAATGGGATGTTGAAGAAGCCGATAAGGACAACATCAAACGCTCAGTTGTCTTACACTGTATTGACCAAAACTGGACCAAACATATTGACTCCATGGCGAGATTAAGAGAAGCAATTTTCTTAAGAAGCTACGCTAACGTTAACCCATTACAAGATTACGTTAACGAAGGCTATGCGATGTTCAGAGAATGTTTAGAAATGGCTTCTGTTGATGCAGTTTTAAACTTAGTCAATATCAGACCACAACGTCGTGTGACTGTTGAAGCACAACCAGAACAACCAGCTCCAGAAGTTGTTGATACTCAAAAAGCTCCAGAAGCTGCTCCAGCGGAAGAAGAAAAGAAAGCCGAATAATATGAAAGACATTGTGACCCTAAAGCAGGAACTTTGTGCTGTTGGCGAGAGAATCCGTCAACTCGGGTCTTCTCTTTGACCTTGCTAAGCTCGATGCTGAGATAGCAGATTTAACACAAAAAAGTGAAGCTGCGGATTTCTGGAATAATAGGAATTCAGCGCTCGAAATCATATCCCGTCTCAATCATTCTCGCGAAATTGTGGATACATATCGCGCTCTTTTACGCGGTCAAAAAGACCTTGAAGAGCTTTTAGAATTTGAAGACGATTCATTCCTCGAACAAATTGAAAAATCATTAGAGGAACTAAATAAACAATCAAAGGAATTCGAATTACAAATCCTCTTTACTGGTGAATTCGATTCTTTGAACGCAATTATTGAAATTCACCCAGGCGCAGGTGGCACAGAGGCCCAAGACTGGGCGGATATGC
>JBGUGI010000043.1:0-4641 GCA_045111495.1 Bacilli bacterium
ATTTATCTAAAGATAAAGTTGTTACTTATTCTTCTAAAGAAGATGGCTTAGTAAAATTACAGGCTAAAGCAATTATCATGGCGACAGGCTGCTATGAAAGAAACGCGGGCGCAATTATGCTTCCAGGTGATCGACCAAGTGGTGTGATTACCGCTGGTACCGCACAAAGATATTTGAATATCAACGGTCTTATGGTGGGCAAACGTGTTGTCATTTTAGGTAGTGGTGACATCGGTTTAATTATGGCGAGACGTCTCACATTAGAAGGCGCTAAGGCTTTATGCGTTAGTGAAATCATGCCTTATAGCAATGGCTTAAATCGTAACATTCAACAATGTTTAATCGATTATGATATTCCATTATATTTATCTAGAACCGTTTCAAAAGTAGTGGGTAAAGATCGATTAGAAAAGGTCATTTTAAGCGCTGTAGACGAAAACCTACAAATCATTCCAAATACTGAAATGGAATTTGAATGTGATACACTCATTCTTTCCGTTGGTTTGATTCCTTATGTTTCTTTACTAAACTACATTGATTGCCCGATATCTTCCACGAAAGGCGCAGTCGTTAATCAATATATGGAAACAGAAATACCTGGTATCTTTACCTGTGGTAACTGTTTACATGTTCATGATGTCGTTGACTTCGTCTCTCAAGAAGCTAGATTAGCGGGTCAATCCGCAGCGTTATATCTCAAGAATCAAATTAACAATAATGAAGATAGAATCAAGATAAAAGCCGGAAATAATATATCCTACGTTTTACCTCAATTCGTCTTAAAAAATAGTGTCAATGACTTAACATTTAAGTTCAGAGTGAGAAAGCCACTGAAAGACCAAGTCGTCTTTATTAGAAGTGGTGAAACAGTTCTTGCTAAGTTTGTTAAATCCGCTCTTATTCCAAGTGAAATGGTGATGGTGAACTTAAGTAAAGATAAGTTAGATGAAGTCAAAGATGAAATCGTCATCTCTTCGGAGGATCGCTAAATGAAAGAATTAACTTGCATTGTTTGTCCTAGAGGATGCCGTTTACAAGTCGATGACGATATGAATGTAACAGGTAATTTCTGCCCACGCGGTAAGGCTTACGCTATTAGCGAGCTCACAAATCCTGTGCGTACAATCACAACATCTATCCGTGTGAAAAATCGTCCACACACTCTTGTGTCTGTTAAAACCACAAATCCTGTCCCAAAAGATAAAATCTTTGATGTCATGAAAGAGATCGATAAACTTTCAGTGAGCGCGCCAGTAAGAATTGGTCAAGTGGTAAAAACTAAAGTTTTAGGTCTTGAAAGCGACATTGTTATCACAAAAAATATCGATTAGTTATAATTTAATAAAAATTATCTAGCAGTTTTCTATCTTTTTGGTGTCTAATATGCTGGAAGCGCAGACAACATTGCGTACTGTGACTTCGTTTTAGCTATAGTGGTATAGCCTATTCATTTGCTAAATTTTAGCAAAGTAGTCATTTTGTAAACTGCATAAATCTTTTAATATTAAAAACTTAAAGGTATAATATCTTTAAGTTGAAACATACTAATGAAAGGAGAACACTGTGGAAGACATTATTAAGGTGTCCGCTTTAGGCGGGCTTGATGAAAATGGCCGTGACTGCTACGTTGTTGAAATCAATAACGATATTTTTGTTATAGATGCTGGTCTCGCTTTACCTGATAAAACTATCCCAGGGGTTGACTACCTTTTAGCTAATGCTCAATACCTTATTAATAATAAAGAGAGAATTAGATGCTACATCATGACTCATGCTCATGATGAAAACATGGGTGCTCTCAAATATTTCTATGATGACGCTCCAGCGCCAATCATTTGTACACGCTTCACCAAACACGTGATTGAAACTCAATTTAATTTCAATACGCTGAGAATTCCTCTAGAATTCAAAGTCATTCCACCAACAAGCACAGTGGAAATTGCCGGAAGAACATTACATTTCTTCCAAACATCCCATAACGCTGCTTTCTCGTTTGGTGTGGCTATCGAAACAACTAAAGGTAACATTGTTTATACAAGCGATTTTATCGTTGACTACAGCGTTAAAATCCCTGCTTACATTTTCAACCTCAAAGCTTTATCAATATTAAGTGAAAAGCCAACATTCTTGTTGATGAGTGAATCAAAAGGCGCTAACCACGAAGGGTATTGCGCTCCTCATCATCGTGTCACTCCATTAATTGAAAAATATTTCACCAATGGTGGAAGAAGAATCTTTATTGACTGCTTCTGGCAAAACTTCTTCCGTATTTCTGAAATCGTTGATCTTTGTATCGAAAATAACAAAAAGTTATTCTTCTATAACGACTTTACAAGACGCATTATGAAAATGCTCATGGAATTCAATCCAAATAGAATTCCTCCAAGTTTAATCGTTAATAAGGAAGACTTACTAAGAGTAAGAGAACAAGAATTAGTCATTCTCATGCTCGGTCAAGGCGATGAATTATATCAAGAATTAATTAAAATCGCCGATGGCACTAATGAAGATAAGAGAG
Source organism: Bacilli bacterium (assembly GCA_045111495.1). Taxonomy (GTDB): domain Bacteria; phylum Bacillota_I; class Bacilli_A; order RFN20; family CAG-826; genus RUG14515. The sequence goes on from JBGUGI010000043.1 coordinate 2,519, forward strand.
TGCGTTTAAATAAACGCGATATCTTCATTAATGCAGCTTTACCAACCCCAACATTAGAAACAATTGCCACCCGTAGTATTGATTACTTATATCGTACTGGTGCGGAAGTTGTGTGGATTAAAAAGAATCAAATCACCGCCATGCACGCTAGACAAGATGACCTCAAATTCTTCTTATCTGTTTTAAAGCCAAGATACTATTTACCAGTTCGTGGCAACTATGTTAACTTAATGGCCAACGCTAAACTAGCGTTATCTATGGGTATTGGCTTAAATCACACTAATGTGTTTATTTTAGACAATGGCATGCAGTTATGCTTTAACGAATTAGGTAGACCATCAATTCTTCCTAATAACCCAGCTATTATGCCAACTCACCCAATCTTAGTTGATGGTAGTGGCGTCTCAACAAGCGTTAGTGAAAACATCGTTAATGACCGTCGTCAATTAGCCGTTGATGGTGTGGTGGTCATTGCTGTGACAATTTCTGAAAAAGAAAATAGAATTATTGCTGGTCCAGACTGTCAAATGAGAGGCTTCGTCTATGTTAAAGAAGCTGAACCATTATTAAAATCAATCGCTAACATCTTCATCGATGAAGTGACAACAGCCTTGTCCGTTGACAATCATAATTACGAAGATATTAAGGCCAATGCTCAAGAAAGAATACGTCGCTTCATCAAACGTGAGAACGGGCGTGAACCAATGATTATTCCAATCATCGTTACTAAGTAGAAAAAGCACAAAAATAATTGTGCTTTTCTTTTCGATTTTTCTTCACTTGCGGGTACGCATATACTTATAATATAGGTATGAAAGAAAAGAAACCATTTGTTGCAAACAAAAATCACTTTTTCATCTTCATAGGGTTGTTCTTATGCTTATTTGCATTAATCCTATGCTTGAACACTAGTATCGGTGCTCACTATGTGTCCACTCCGTTTGTTTTTGCCTTTGGTTCTTTAGCTTATGCTGTTTATATTTTGATTATTTTGCTTGGTCTTAGAATGATATTTGCTAAGAAGTTCATCAAGATTAAAATCGGTGTTTACTTCTTTGGCACAATATTTGTTCTTACGGCTGGCTTTATGCTTTATGCCCATTTCATTTCTCTTAACTATTTAGGCGATGGAAAATTCTTAGCCTTTGCGACGAATAATGAAATGAAGACTGTCAATTTTGCTGATGCATATGACACAGTCTTTGCTCAATTTAAAGAAGGCTATAACGAACTCAAAACATTAAGCCCTGTTTCTTATGCTTTTGGTTCAGGTATTATTGGCTACTTCCTAGTAGGCTTATTTAACAATATCTTCGGTGTCTCCTTTGGAGCTCTTATTGTGGCCATTATCTTCGCAGTGTTAGGTATTCTTTTATACTTCCTCCCATTAATTCTCCGTTCCATCGGTAAAGAGAAAGAAAAAGATAATAAAACCCAACCAAAAGAAGAAAGTGAAACTGTTTCCGATATTTCCCCTAATAAGGCGCAACCTCAAAAGGTCAGAAATATTGATGTCATCAAAGAAGCTTCTAAGATTGATCCAGATAACTATGAAAGTGAAATCATGGGTTTACCAAGAAGAAATCCCGCTATTTCCACACCAACATTTGTGGAACAAGATAGTGCGGCTAATAATTTCTCCATTAGTGAAAATGGTTCCTTTAAACCTGCTAAGTTCGTCACTGAAAGTAATAAAAACGGACAACAAGAAATTCCTGCTCCAACTCCATTAGTGGAACAACCTTCTTTAGAAGAAGCTACTAAGAGTGAACAATTAGAACTCGATTTTGATGCTGTTCCAGAACTTAACCAAGAATTAATTCAACAAAAGCCAGTCTTTGAAGAACCAAAGACCGTGGTTAATAATCCTGCTCCTCAAGTTGCTCCAGCACCAGTTATGCCTGCTGCACAATCTGTGCCTGAGAAACCAAAGCCAAAAGAAAGAGTGAAATGGATTCAACCAAGCGCTGATGTGCTTAATACATATGAAACAAGTGAAGCCCAAGCTTTAAACGAGCGCGTCGCTGATGAAAGAAAAGAACTCATTAACATTGCGTTCAACGATTTTGGTGTAGGCGCACACGTTGAAGACTACACAATTGGTCCAAGTATTACGCGTTTCA
>JBGUGI010000044.1:0-5895 GCA_045111495.1 Bacilli bacterium
GAACCCAAACGATCACCCACATGGTGGTGGTGAAGGTAAGTGTCCTGTCGGTCGTGATGCACCAAGAACCCCATGGGGCAAACGTGCGTTAGGCGTCAAGACAAGAAACAACAAGAAAGCGTCTGGTAAATTAATTATACGTAGACGCAACGGAAGATAATCGCGAAAGGAGTTAGAAATTATGGCAAGTAGTTTGAAAAAAGGCGCATTCGTCGATGAATCCTTAATGAAAAAAGTCGAAGCATTAAACGCCAACAACAAAAAAGAAGTCATCAAGACTTGGTCACGCCGTTCTACCATCTACCCATCATTCGTGGGTCACACATTCGCGGTTTATAACGGTAAAGAACACATCTCTGTGTATGTCACAGAAGATATGGTCGGACACAAATTAGGCGAATTCTCCCCAACAAGAAAATTCACCGGACATACAGGCCACACTGCTGAAGATAAAGCAGCTGCAGCCGCTAAGTAATAGGAGGGACTGATACATGCCAAGAACTAAAAAAGCTGCTGAACAAGTAGAAGAAAAAGTCGAAGCTCCTGTTGAAGAAGCTCCTAAGGCTAAAAAAGCCACAAAGAAAGCTAAAGAAGAGAAAAAGGTTGAAGCTCCTAAAAAGCCAATGCCAACTGAAGCTAGAGCCATCGCGAAGAACGTCCGCGTTACTCCACGTAAGGTCCGCTTAGTTATCGATCTCGTCAGAGGCTTAAATGTTAAAGAAGCGTTAGGCATCCTTAGTAATGTTAACCGCGCTGCTAGCGAACCAGTGATGAAAGTCATCAAATCCGCTGCTGCTAATGCGACAAACAACTTCGGTATGGATGAAGATGCATTATACATCTCTGAAATCTATGCCAATGAAGGTCTTCGTATGAAGAGATACTTACCAAGAGCTAAAGGCTCAGCCTCAGGCTTAGTCAAACGCAGCAGCCACATCACTTGTGTGGTTAAGATGAGATAGGAGGAAGACAGTAATGGGTCAAAAAGTTAATCCAGTAGGCTTAAGAATTGGCGTCAACAAGAATTGGAATTCTCGTTGGTACGCTAATGATCAAGAATTCCATGTCTTCCTCAATGAAGATGTTAAAGTTCGTGAATTCCTCGAAAAGAAATTAAAAGAAGCTTTACTCTCTCACGTCGAAATCGAAAGAATCAAAACCGATAAAGGTTATAACGTTGTCGTCATGGTCTTCGTCGCCCGTCCAGGTGTCGTCATTGGTCAAGATGGCAAAAACATCAATGAATTAAAAGATGAATTAGCAAAACTCTTAAAGGGTAGTGAAGTCCGCATCGATGTCGTGGAAGTCAAAAATCCAGACTTAGACGCTAATATCATTGCTCAAGAAATTGCTAAACAACTCGAAGAAAGAGCGAGTTTCCGTACAGCGCAAAAGAAAGCCATCCAACGCGTCCGTAAAGCTGGTGCGAAAGGTATCAAAACTTCCATCAGTGGCCGTTTAGGTGGTGCCGATATCGCTCGTGCAGAAGGTTACCGTGAAGGTGTCATTCCTCTACACACATTAAGAAGTGATATTGATTACGCTTGCGTGCACGCTGCTACACAATATGGCCGTTTAGGCGTTAAAGTGTGGATCTGCCGTGGCGAAATTCGTCCTGAACTCCAAAAGAAACAAAATAACGAGAAAGGAGAATAGTCATGTTACAACCAAAACGTACAAAATACAGACGTCCACATATCATCAAATATGAAGGACACTGCAAATCCGCTCCAAAAGTGGCATTCGGTGAATTTGGTTTACAAGCTCTTGAAGGTGCATGGGTTACAACTCGTCAAATCGAAGCCGCCCGTATCTGCCTTGCTCGTTATACCAAAAGAGGTGGTCAAATCTGGATCAGAATCTTCCCACACTTAGCTAAGACTAAAAAGCCTGCTGAAGTCCGTATGGGTTCTGGTAAAGGTTCACCAGAAGATTGGGTAGCAGTCGTCCGTAAGGGTTGCGTCATGTTCGAAATCGGCGGTGTTGCTGAAGAAGACATGAGAGAAGCTCTTCGCTTAGCGGCTTACAAGCTCCCAATCAAATGCAAAGTTATTAAGAAAGGTGAGTAGTAATTATGAAAATTAAAGATATTCGTGAACTTTCTACGAGTGAATTAAAAGAAAAATTATACTCACTCAAGGAACAATTATTCGAACTCCGCAGAAAGAAAGCTGTCGGTGCTCTCGAAAGAGGCGAAGATGTCATCGCTGTTAGAAAAGACATCGCCAGAGTTAATCTCGTTCTCAGAGAACGTGAATTAGCCGAAGTTAAATAAGGAGGACGCTTAGATGGAAAGAAAAACATTAGCACGCCGCGCCATTCAAGGTGTCGTCGTCTCTGACAAAAACGCTAAGACAATCGTCGTCCTAGTTGAAACTCACAAAAGACACAGCAAATATGGCAAACGTGTTAAATACGGTAAAAAGTACTATGCCCACGATGAAAACAATGACGCCAAAGTCGGCGATACAGTTACCATCATGGCCACACGTAAATTAAGTGCCACAAAACGTTGGAGATTAGTCTCCATCGATAAGAAAGCGGAATTATCTGTTAAAGAAGCTGAAGCTGAATTAAAAGAAGAAGCCCTTGAAGCAGAAGCCGCTGCTGAAGCTGCTACCGCTAAAGAAGAAGCTCCAGCCGAAGAAGCCAAAGAAGAAAAGGAGGCCGAATAGTTTATGATCCAGAAGGAAACAAACCTTGTTGTCGCTGACAACTCCGGTGCGAGATCTGTTCGCGCTTTCACTCTCTATGGTGGTTCAACCCGTAAAAGCAGTGGTGTCGGTGACGTCATCTTATGTGCCGTCAAAGACGCTATCCCAAACGGTAAAGTGAAAAAAGGTGACGTCGTTAGATGCGTCATCGTTAGAACCAAAAAGGCCATTGGTCGTAAAGACGGTTCCACAATCGCCTTTGATGACAATGCTGTCGTTGTTATTAATGATGATAACGCGCCTATTGGCACACGTGTGTTCGGCCCTGTGGCTAGAGAACTCCGTGATAAGGGCATTGAAGGTTTCATGAAAATTGTCTCCTTAGCCCCAGAAGTTTTATAAGGAGGAACGCGAAATGAATCTAGTTAAAGGTGATAAAGTTATCGTGATCGCTGGTCGCGATAAAGGAAAAACTGGCACAATTCAAAAAGTGATTCCTGAAACAAACCGTGTTGTCGTCGAAGGCGTCAACATTCGTAAAAAATGCAACAAACCAACACAAAAGAATCCTGATGGTGGCATCGTTGAAATCTATGCCCCAATCGATGCTTCCAACGTTATGTTGCAAGACCCAAAGACCAAAAAGCCAACTAAAATTGGCCACAAAGAAGTCAAGGGTAAAAAAGTCCGTTATGCTAAAGCTAGCGGCACAGTGTTATAAGGAGGAAAGCTGTAATGGCCGAAGAATTAAAAGAAAAGAAAGCTCCTGCTAAGAAAGCTGCTCCTAAAGCTGCGCCAAAAGCAGAAGCTGCTGCTGAAGAAGCTCCAAAAGCTCCAAAAGCCAAGAAAGCTTCTAAAGGCAATAAGAAAGCTGCGATCATTAGCCGTGTTCAAGTTAAATACGAAAACGAAGTTCGCAAAGCTTTATTAGAAAAGTATCAATACTCTTCCACAATGCAAATTCCTGCGTTAAGCAAAATCGTCATCAACATCGGTGTCGGTGATGCCACACAAGATAGCAAGAAGTTAGAAGAAGCGGTTAGTGAATTGACATTGATCTCTGGTCAAAAGCCAATCATTACCAAAGCGAAAAAGTCTATCGCTACCTTCAAATTAAGAGAAGGTCAAGAAATCGGTTGTAAGGTCACATTACGTGGTCTTAGAATGTACGACTTCTTCGATAAGTTAGTCTCTATCGCCTTACCACGTGTCCGTGACTTCCGTGGCGTTAGCAAAAACGCTTTCGATGGTCGTGGTAACTACACACTTGGTATTAAAGAACAATTAATCTTCCCAGAAATCGAATACGATAAAGTGGCGAAGGTTCGTGGTATGGATATCGTTATCGTTACCACTGCAAAAAACGATGCTGAAGCGTATACCTTATTAGATTTATTAGGTATGCCATTCCACAGATAGAAAGGAGTTCACAGTAAACTATGGCAAAGACAAGTCAAAAAGTTAGACAAGCTCGCCCACAAAAGTATAAAGTTCGTGAATACACACGTTGCGAACGCTGTGGACGTCCACATTCTGTTTATAGCAAATTCCATTTATGCCGTATTTGCTTAAGAGAATTAGCCTATAAGGGCGAAATTCCAGGCATGAAGAAATCATCTTGGTAAAGAAAAGGAGGATATCGATTAATTATGATGACTGATCCAATCGCGGATATGCTTACCCGCATCAGAAACGCTAATGCGTTAAAATATGAATCTGTAAAAATGCCTTCTAGCAAGATGAAAGTTGAAATTGCTAAGATTCTTAAAGAAGAAGGTTTTATCGCTGATTACAAAGTCTCCGGTAAAGTTAAAAAAGAATTAGCTATTACCTTAAAGTACTTCAATGGTGAAAGAGTTATTTCCGGTTTAAGAAAAATCTCCAAACCAGGTCTCAGAGTCAACGTTGGCTTTGAAAAATTACCAAAAGTTCTTAAAGGTTTAGGTATCGCAATTATTTCCACCTCCCAAGGTGTTATGACCGATTCAAAGGCCAGAACACTCGGTATCGGTGGTGAAGTAATTTGCTACGTCTGGTAATAGGAGGAAATGAGTCATGTCACGTATTGGTAACAAACACATTGATCTCCCAGCCGGAGTCACAGTGAGTGAAGATAACGGTTTCGCCGTTGTCAAAGGCCCAAAAGGCGAACTCAAAGTGAAATTAAACAAAGGTATTCAAATGAACGTTGAAGGTACAGTCGTTACATTCAAACGTGAAAATGAAACCAAACAAGTTAAACAAAACCACGGCACAGTCCGTGCTAATGTCCATAACGCAATCGTCGGTGTTTCCGAAGGTTACAAAAAGACATTAGAAATGAGAGGTATTGGTTATAAAGCTCAAATGAAAGGCAAAGATGTCGAACTCTGGGCTGGTTACTCCCATACCATCGTTATTAAACCTGAAGAAGGCGTCACAATCACCTTACCAAATGCCACTGATATTGAAGTCTCCGGTATTGATAAACAAAAAGTTGGTCAAACCGCTGCCCTCATTCGTGAAGTACGTCCACCAGAACCATACTTGGGTAAAGGTATTCGTTACAAAGACGAAGTGGTCATTACTAAAGAAGGTAAGCGCGCTGGCGCTGGTAAATAAGAAAGGAGATAAGAGTTATGACAACAAAACCAAGCAAAAATGTTTCTCGTTTAAGAAGACATGCTCGTGTGAGAAAGAAAGTTTCTGGCACTGCCGAAACACCAAGACTCTGTCTCTATCGTTCTAACAAAAACATTGAAGCGCAAATTATCGATGACGTTAAGGGTGTCACATTAGTGGCTTCCTCATCCATGAGCTTAAAGCTTGAAAACGGTAGTAACATTGAAGCTGCTGCTCAAGTCGGTAAAGATATCGCTGAAAAAGCATTAGCTAAAAAGATTAAAAACGTTGTCTTTGATAGAAGTGGTTACATCTATCATGGCCGTGTTAAAGCTTTAGCAGAAGCCGCTCGTGAAGCCGGCTTGAAGTTCTAATGGAGGAAGTAACAATGGAAGAAGAAAAGAAAGTCGAAGCAGTTGCTGAACAAGCCGCTGCAGAAGCCGCTCCAGAAGCTGCTCCACAAGAACAACCAAAAGAAGGTCGTCCAGAAAGACGTGATCGTCGTGATGGTAGACGTGGTGACCGTAAAGGCCCACGTGACAGACGTGAACGTAGAGACGAACCAAAAGAATTTGAAGAACGTGTTGTTTTCATCAACAGAGTTAGCAAAACCGTTAAAGGTGGCCGTCGTATGAAATTC
>JBGUGI010000045.1:0-2764 GCA_045111495.1 Bacilli bacterium
GAGCGTCCACTACTTGGCCGTTAAGTAAAATATCAAGCTTCACTAAATCCGCGCGCTTATAATCGCTAAAATCATAGTCAAATGAAGCATAGCCTTTTGTGTAGCTTTTGAGTTTATCAAAGAAGTTATAAACGATTTCACTTAATGGCAGTTCATAGGTTAAGACCATACGTGTATCATCGAAGTAATCTAAGTTCTCATAGATACCTCTTCTTTCACGACATAATTCCATGATTGGACCAATATATTCTTTAGGAGTCATGATATTGGCCCTAATATATGGTTCTTCAATAAATGAGATCTTACTAGCGTCAGGAAGTTTGCTTGGGTTATCAAGATTGATAACTTCACCATCTGTCATATGAACTTTATAAATAACGGATGGCGCGGTTAAGATTAAATCGAGATTATATTCTCTTTCTAATCTTTCTTGGACGACATCCATATGTAATAAGCCTAAGAAACCACATCTAAAGCCAAAGCCTAAGGCTTGGCTTGTTTCGGCAACAAACTGTAAGGAAGCATCGTTAAGTGTTAACTTTTCTAATGCGTCTTTTAAAGCTTGATAATCATCACTATCAACAGGGTAAAGACCACAGTAAACCATTGGGTTCATAATACGATAGCCTGGTAAAGCTTCTTTAGCGGGATTATCCACGGAAGTGACTGTGTCACCAGGATGGACATCTTTAATATCTTTAATCTGCGCGGCAATATAACCAACTTGCCCCGCCTCTAAAACATCAGTTTTAACTTCTTTAGGTGTTCTGATACCAAGTTCAATAACTTGATATTCTTTATTAGCCTGCATTAAGCGAATCTTATCACCGACTTTAACAGAACCATCTTTGATTCTCACTAAAACAATGACACCACGATATGGGTCATAGTAGCTATCAAAGATTAAAGCCTTTAAAGGAGCGTTTAAATCGCCATGAGGAGCAGGAACACCTTTCACTATGGCTTCTAATAATTCATGAACGTGTAAGCCTGTTTTAGCGCTGACTTCAATGGCTTCATCACAAGGAATGCCAATCTTCTTTTCGATTTCTTGTTTAGCCATATCAACGTTAGCGGATGGTAAATCAACTTTGTTGATAACTGGTAAGATTTCTAAATCGTTATCGACTGCGAGATAGGCGTTAGCGAGCGTTTGTGCTTCTACACCTTGCGTCGCATCCACCACTAAAAGCGCGCCTTCACAAGCGGCCAAGGAGCGTGATACTTCATAAGTGAAGTCGACATGTCCGGGAGTGTCGATAAGATTGAAAATATATTCTTCACCATCATCGGCTTTATATGACAAAGTCACAGCGTTTAACTTAATGGTGATGCCTCTTTCTCTTTCTAAATCCATAGAGTCGAGAATTTGGTCTTTCATTTCTCTAAGTTCGACTGCGCCAGTCAATTCTAAAATACGATCCGCTAAAGTGGATTTGCCGTGATCAATATGCGCTATGATTGAGAAGTTTCTGATTTTTTTCTGTGAAAAGTCCATAATTTTATATTTAATATGTTGAGGATGAGCTCATAGAGCTACTAGATATTGGATTTAGCGTTGTGATTATTGGCATACTAAGGAATGTTAATATTGGAAGGACAAGGAGCACAAGAGCGACCACTATTAGTAAAATGATGAACCATTTTTTACCTTCACGATGCGCTAATGTCGCAGCGAATGGTAAGGAGCCAATCGCCGAAATAGTCGCAAACGCACCTACTGCTATAATCCAAAGTACGCTTAAGTTAACAAGGAAAGCTTCAATAAGGTTATCGACTGATTTCTCTTCATAGGCGAACTGTAATTCACCAACAACAAATGTTATCTCATAAATAAGAAACGCTAGTGATAACGTGATAAAAACACAGGATAAAACCAATAATTTGATGTTGTTTTTCTTCATTGAATAATTAAGCTTGTAAGCTTGATGATGAACTACTGCTAGAAGAAACCATGTCACTTGCTATTGGCAAGACAAAGACTAAGGCTACTGCAGTAACGATAATACTAATGGAAACAACTAATAAAACGATGTTGTACCATTTCTTACCCACTAATTTGAAAAGTGGGATTTCAAAAGGTAACGAGACAATTGAAGAAGCAATTGCACCACCGGCAAGTAAAATCGCATAAATAAAAACGAAAATACCACCGAGAGCGTCACCAAGATCGGCATCTGGTTTAAATAGCGCATTGCAAGAAGTGAAAACAAATAATGCCTCGCCTCCTAAAAACAAAGCGGCAATTGTCACGAAAATGCATGATAGGATGATTAAAACCTTACTACTTTTCCTCATTTTCCTTTTCCTCCTCTGGAGTGTTTTCAGCTTGTTCTTCTAAAGAAGACTCTTCTGCTTTTTCTTCTTCATCGACTTCCACGATGGCATCTAAGATACCTGGAATTGGATGATAGAAATGATAAATGCCTTCAAAAATATAGCAAAGGCATAAATAAGAAATCGCAATTGGGAAACCTAAACGGTAAATCATTGGATCGGTTGGCTTTGTGATAATGCAATATAAGTCAAAAGCCACCATGTAGATGCCTGCTGGTAAATGCAAAGCTTTATCAAGCAAGGAGATTTTTGGTCTTCTTTTTTTGGATAAAAGGCCCCAGAAGAAATCAACGATAACCCAGGTACCACCAAAAAGGGTAATCCAGTTAAAGACCAAATGACGAGTGGAATTATAGGGAATAACTCCAGTAAGTTTTAAAATAGCCACAACTAAGAAGATAATGGCAATGACAATTAACTCACCACT
>JBGUGI010000046.1:0-2583 GCA_045111495.1 Bacilli bacterium
AGAAATTCCTTTCTCGATTCATGTCTATGTCAATGGTGTTATACCTGACTATCAAGTCAGTGAAATGAATATGGCTATTTTATTCACGTGTATCAAACAAGAAGAAGTTATAAACTTAACTGATTTAATGGAACACTCTGGTGAAACATTAGATTTATCTGTCCTTAAAGGTGTTAAAGGTGATAAACATAGTACCGGTGGTGTTGGTGACAAGACATCCTTGGTCCTTGGACCAATGGTTGCAGCTTGTGGTGCGACATTTGCCAAATTAAGTGGTCGTGGTTTAGGCCATACTGGTGGTACATTAGATAAATTAGAATCCATTCCTGGTTTGACAATCCAAGTCAATGGTGATCGTTTTATTAATCAAGTGAATAAGATTGGTATTGCTATTGCTGGTCAAACACAATCTTTAGTGCCTGCTGATAAAAAGATGTACGCTCTTAGAGACGTCACAGGTACTGTTGAATCTATTCCACTTATCGCCGCTTCTGTTATGTCTAAGAAGCTTGCTGCTGGAACAGACGCCATTTTATTAGACGTTACTTTAGGTAATGGTGCCTTTATGAAAGACATTGATCAAGCTAGAACATTAGCGAAATTAATGGTCAAAATCGGCAATGGTTTAAAACGTGATACACGTGCAGTTTTATCCAACATGAACGAACCTTTAGGTTTAGCGGTTGGTAATGCATTAGAGGTTAAAGAAGCAATTGCGGCTTTACATGGTGAAGGTCCAGAAGATTTAATGGAACTTTGCTATATCACAGGTAGTATCATGCTCGAACAAGCACATATTTGTAAAAACCATCAAGAAGGTCGTAAAATGCTTGAAGAGTGCATTAAAGATGGCTCCGCTTTTAATAAGTTCTTAGAAATGGTTTCCGCTCAAGGTGGAGACGTGGAATACATCTTACATCCAGAGAAGTTTGCAGTAGCTAAGAACATCATTCCAATCTACGCCCAAGAAGAAGGCTATGTGAAAGGCATCAACGCTCTTGAAATTGGTCTATCTTCCATGACTTTAGGTGGTGGTAGAGAAACATTAGATGATGTCATCGATATGGCCGCTGGTATTATGCTTAATAAGAAAGTCGGCGACTATGTCAAAGAAGGCGAAGCACTATGTTACTTACATTCTAATAAGAATGTTACATTAATTAATAGAGTGGCTAAAAATGTTTTCAATGCTTTTGAAATCAGCAAAGAATTCGTTGAAAAACCACAAGTTGTCTTAGAAGTTATTCAATAAAATGAGAGTTGTATTAACCACAGTATTAAACGCATCAGTCACAATTGACGGTCAAGTTTTTAGTCAAATTGATCGTGGCTTTTGCTTACTCGTTGGTTTTACTCACACTGATAATCAAACAATCGTCGATAAGATGATTGATAAGATTTTAGCGTTAAGAGTTTTTTGTGACGAAAGAGGTCTAACAAATCTCTCTTTAAATGATGTTAATGGACAAATTATGTCAGTCAGTCAATTCACTTTATATGCTGATGTGACCGGTGGCAGAAGACCATCGTTTGTTAACGCCATGAAACCTGATCAGGCTAAAGAGCTATATGCTTATTTCAACAAGCAACTAGAAGCAAAACATGGTCCAATTGCCACAGGTATCTTTGGCGCTGATATGAAAGTTAGTAGTGTAAATGATGGACCATTTACCATTGTTCTAGATAGCGAGGAATTATTTAAATAATATGAAGGTGTTATTGGGTCTTTCTGGTGGTGTCGATAGTGCGGTCTCTGCCTATCTTTTACTCAAGCAAGGTCATGAAGTCACCGGTTGCTTTATGCGTAACTGGGACGCTCTTGCTAATGGGGACTATTTAGGTAACCCCACAATTAATAACGACCAATGTCCACAAGAAAAAGACTATGATGATGCCCAAAAAGTCGCAGATAAACTCGGTATCAAGTTATTAAGAATTGATTATATCAAAGAGTACTGGGATAACGTTTTCACTTACCTCATTAAAGAATACGAATGTGGTAGAACTCCTAACCCAGATATTTTCTGTAATAAATACATTAAGTTTGGTCCATTCTTAAAGTACGCTAAAGAGCATGGCTATGATGCAATTGCAATGGGTCATTACGCGAAGCGTATTGATAAAGATGGCATGGCCTATTTACTTAAGAGCTTTGATAAAAACAAAGATCAAACATATTTCTTGAGTCAAATCAGTCAAGAACAACTATCGTTCTGCTTATTCCCATTAGGGGATATTGATAAACCAGAAGTTAGAAGAATTGCTCACGAACTCGATTTGGAATCGGTCATGGACAAGAAAGACAGCACTGGTATCTGCTTTATTGGTGAAAGAAACTTTAAGGATTTCTTAAAGAATTACATTCCTGCTCAAAAAGGTGACATCGTTGATATTGAACATAACCGCAAAATTGGTGAGCACGAAGGAGCGATGTATTATACAATCGGTCAAAGGAAAGGCTTAGGTATCGGTGGCATACATGGAGAAGAAGCTAAAGGCTGGTTCGTGGTTTCTAAAGATATTAAAAAGAACATTGTCTACGTCGCCAGTGGTGATGAAAGCAGTTACTTATATTCTAAAGGT
>JBGUGI010000047.1:0-7133 GCA_045111495.1 Bacilli bacterium
GAATACCAAGCTGATCTTGCTGCTCACCCAGAAAGAAAAGAAGGTAAGAAACCAGAAGAAGTCTTCGCTTTAGAAAATCCTGAACTTGAAAACATTGAATACGAAGAAGAAGTAGTGAAGAAAGACAGAACCGTTAAAATCGGTGTTCGTCCAGAAGCCTTCTCCCTTGATCCAAAGGGTGGTATTCCAGTCGTCGTTGAATACGTCCAAAGAGTGGGACGTGACGTCTCTATGATTGGTCAAGTTCACGGTCAAGAAAAGAGTTCATTAAAGATTATTATTCCTGTCGAAAATTGGAAAGATGTTGAAGGAAAAGAAAATGTTAACTTCAAACCAAAACGTTTCTATGTGTTTGAAGAATCTGGAGAAAGGATTAAATAGTTAAGTGTTTCTTTATGGAAAATACTTTGAACAATAATCCAAGCGGAATGCCAGCAGTTGATTGGGATGCTAAGTTAGAGAGCTTAGGCATTTCAGTTAGAAAAGAGCTTAGAACCAAGAAGCATAGTTTCATTATGCCAGAATGGGCTAAGGGCTGGATTGCTTTAATTCCGGCTTTAATCTTCTTAATCCTCTTCATGATCTATCCAATCCTCAATACATTTGTCATGTCGTTTGTGAACAATTTCTATTGGGTTGGTAACTCGGGTAGTTCATTTGTTATCACAAACTACATCGCTGCTCTTCAAAATACCAGAAGTAGCATTCACTTATCATGGGGTATTGAAAACTATATTAAGGTCTTGACTGACCCAGTGTTCTTGAGAGCATTAGGCAATACAGGCTTAATCGTTATTGTTTCTGTCCCATTGACCATTGTTATTGGTCTTCTATTAGCGGTTTGTTTAAACGCTATTAAACCATTGAAGGGTTTGTATCAAACAATCTTCTTCCTACCTTACGTCACAAATACTATCGCTTTAGGTATGGTCTTTAACGCCATGTTCTCTTCCTCCGCTGGTAGTTTCTTCAACGTATTCTTAGGTATGTTTGGTGCCTCGCCACAACACTGGTTAGATATTTACGCTAATAGATGGAATATGTTCATCGTTATTGTTATCTATGCAATTTGGAACGGCTTAGCATTTAAGATCTTAGTCTTTATGTCTGGCTTATCTGCGATTGATAAACAATATTACGATGCAGCACGTATCGATGGCTCTAGTAAATTCACCATCTTTAGAAGAATTACCGTGCCATTACTTTCACCACAAATTCTTTACATTACCATCACCTCATTCATTGGTGCTTGTAAATCATATTCACAAGTTATCGCCTTATTCGGTAGTGGCAGTAAGAACTTTGGTGGTTCCGACCAAGCGGAATGGATTACCGTTGTCGGTTATATCGTTAAATTAATTGACTCTACCGCTGACTCAGCTGCTGGCCGTGGTGCGGCGGGCTGCGTTATCTTGCTCGGTATTGTCTTAATTATTACAGTCGCTCAATTTGCGGTTAGCAAAAATAGAGTGCATTACTAGAAGGGAGGTAAATATCAAATGGCTGAACATGAAGTATATTTCGCTAGTGAAAAGCAACTAAGAATCTATAAAGCTCGTAAGATTATTACCCAAGTCCTTCTTTATTCATTCTTAACCTTAGTGGGTTTATTTATCTTACTCCCATTCTGGTACATGATTATTACTTCCTTTAAGAGCACTAAAGCTTTTGAAGCGGAAGAATTATCAGGTAAATTAGTTTTCTATTTAAACAGCACAAACTTCTCCTTTGAACAATTTGCTAAAGTTTTCAGAGGTAACTTCAATTTCGGTGTCTTCTATTTGAACACCGTCATCGTTGCTGTTGCGTCGACTGCCTTTACAGTTGTGACCAGCGTTCTCGCGGCCTTCGCGTTCGCGCGTGTTAACTTTAAAGGTAAAGACATCTTATTCACCATCCTCTTAGGAACAATGATGGTTCCAGGCGAAATGATGATGATGACTAACTATCAAACCACTCAAATGCTCGGTTGGGCTAATACCTTCGCTGCATTGATTTTGGTACACGGTGTTAGTGTTTTCTACATCTTCTACTTACGTCAAACATTCCAACAAATTCCTAACGAGTTATTCCTCGCGGCAAAAGTCGATGGTTATGGACACTTCCAATACTTATGGAAATGTATGATTCCAATCGCTATGCCAACGATCGTCACAATTTTGATTCTCTCTTTGATGGGTGCGTGGAACGCCTATATCTGGCCAACACTTGTTGCCTCTGGCAGCAACGCTGTCTTAAAGAATATGGGTATTGACCACAGCATGCTCTTAGTCTCTAACGGCTTAATGAGTCAATTCACTGGTGAATTCACAAACGATACACCAGCTAGAATTACCGGCTCCTTGTTCGCTACCGTCCCATTATTTATTTTCTTCCTTATCTTTAGAAAATATATTATGCGCGGTGTCTCAAGAAGCGGCATCAAAGGTTAATAAAATAATTAGAAAGGAAATTGATTATGAAAATCAGAAAATTATCCTCATTGCTCCTTTTACCTCTCGCGGTTGGCGCATTAGCATCCTTAAGTGCTTGCCAAAATCAATTTGTGCTTGGTGACGCGAATACCGATAGTCTCGATGTCAACGTCGATACTAGAGGTGTAACCATCACAATGTGGACAGGTTTTGGTGCAAAAGTTAATACCACAATGGATGAATTACTCGAAACATTTACCAAGAAAACTGGTATTAAAGTCGAGTACGAAGCCAAAGGCGGTTATCCAAACTTATTAAAGGCTATTAACTTAGCTTCTACATCAGGTAAGTTCCCAAACATCGCTAATGGTTATCCAGATCACTTCGCAAGTTACATTAAGAGTAACATCCTTCTTCGTTTAGACGGTTTACTCGCTAACGACCATTTACGTGGTGAAGCCGAAGGCGCTTATACACAAAATGGTATCCGTTACGCTAAAGATGGTATCCAATTAATGAACTATCAAGATTTCTATAAGGACTATACCATCGAAAACGAAACACTCGAATATAAAGAAGATGGTACAGGCTATGTCTTAGGTGTTCCATTCAATAAATCCACCGAAGTCATGGTTTATAACAACACATTCTTTGATTGGGTTTCTAAACAAGACAATCTTAAAGACAAAATCTTTGTTCCACAAACATGGGCCGAAGTTAAGAGTGTTGGTACTGAAATCATTAACTTCATGAAATCCGGCTTCAAAGTCGGTGCTACTGATGGCAAAATCTTAGCCGAAGATGGTAACTGGTATGCCACTTCCGCTGAAGTCTCTGCTAAAGAACTTAATATCGTCTTTGACTTAACTGCCGTCACAGAAGATGACTTCCGTCCATTCACATACGATGCGACCGCTAACTTATTCATCACTTTAGTGAGACAATATGGTGCTCAATATACCGAAGTCGATAAAGAAGCCACAGGTCGTGGTTATGTCACATTCTATGATGACGACAACAAACAAGCGGTCTTAGAAGCTGGTGAAATGCTCAAAGACTTATTTGATACCAAAGTCATGGGTATTCCAAGCGTTTGGAACAGCTTATACTGCTCTGATGCTTTCAAAGCTTATAAATCAGTGATGAACGTTGGTTCCACAGCTGGTTTAAGCAATATCGTTAAATCCGGTATCGAAACCAAATGTGCGCCAGTTCCAGTTAAAGATTTAGAACACAAATACGTCATTTCTCAAGGCACATCCTTAGGTTTATTCAATAAGGGTACAGATGCCGAAAGAGTGGCCTCTTGGAAATTAATGGTCTTCTTATCACAACAAGCTAACGGTTTATTCACCGCTGAAACAGGTTACTATCCATCATGTAAACAAGCTTTCGATAGTGATGAATATCAATCCTACTTAGAAAGCGATTTCCATAGTGATGCTGAACTCTTACAACTTGATTCCGCCAGAGTTAATAACGAAATCTATAACGGTCAAGATTCCAAATGGACCAAGTTCGTTGATCCAGGTTTCCGTGGTTCCGCTGATATTCGTGAAGAAGTTGATAAGATTCCAGGTTATTTAATGACTGGTAATCCTTATGACACTGCTGATAAAGCTTTAGCCGCTGTCTTTAAAGCTTGCTCTGATTATAAGAAACCATCTAAAAAATAATTTAAGGAAAGGAGAATCCTATGAAAAAATCATTTAAAACAGCATTAGGACTTCCTATTCTTGCAATGGCAACATCCCTTTTAGCGGGATGTGGTTCTAATAGAAACAACTTTGCTTACGATTTAGACTTTAACGTTGATGTCAAAGGTCAAACCATCCAAATGTGGGCGGGCTTTGGCTCTGCTATCAATGATGTTTTAGACGATGTCTTAGACGAATTCACCCGTTTAACCGGTGTTAAAGTCGAATACGAAAGCAAATCCAGCTATCCTGAATGTTTGAAAGCTGTTACTCTTGCCGCGACTAAGGGTGCTTATCCTCACGTTGTCGTTGGCTATCCTGACCACTTTGCTTCATATGTTAAAAGTGACATCATTGTGCGTTTGGATTACTATTTCGAAAACGATGTCCATAATCCAACATTTGAACCAGAGGGCCAAAAATTCAAAATCTCTGATTTCTACAATGACTATATGGTGGAAAACCAAAGCGTTGAGTTCGATGAAAATGGTAAAGGCTACACCTTAGGCGTCCCATTCAACAAATCCACAGAAGTTTTAGTCTATAACAAATCATTCTTCGAATACTGTGCGAGCAACGATCAATTAAAAGATAAAATCTTTGTTCCTCAGACATACGATGAATTAGAAACAGTTGGTAAAAATATCTTAAATTACTTTAAAGATAATAATCTTTATGGCAAAGAAATCAAAGATGCAACTGGTAAAACAGTCTTAGACTTAAGAGATATCTACGCTCCTGATTTCTCTGATGCCACAAAGAGATTTAAACCATTCTCTTATGACTCACAAGCTAACTTATTCATTACCAATGTCCGTCAAAATGGTGGTGCATACACTGAATACGATAAGGCCACAAAAAGAGGCTATTTAGCTTTTGATTCTCAAGAAACAAGGGCAGGTTTAACTCAACTCAAGAAACTTTATGATGAGAGTATTCTTGGTATCCCAGCTGACTGGAACGAAGCTAAATATGGTAGCAATCCATTCAAAGCTTGCAAAACAGTCATGACCTTAGGTAGTTCCGCTGGTGTTGCTAACGATGCTACTGCTGGTAACAAATTCGAAATTGGTGCTGCGCCAGTTCCATATGTTAACGCTGACAAGAAATTCGTCATTTCTCAAGGTGCTAACTTAGCCTTATTAGATAAAGGTTCGCGCGAACAACGTGTTGCAGCCTGGCAATTAATTAAATTCTTAAGCAAATACGCTAATGGCTATTTCTGCTCCAAGACTGGCTATTATCCAACATGTGCCTATGCTGAAAAAGAAGGCGGTATGTGGGCTAATGTCGTTAAAGACAGTGAATTCTATGAAGAAGATTATGCCACATGGTTAGAACAAGCCAGAGAATCATTATCAACAACTGACATGATTCGTGCCGAAACCGCTGATGTGAACTTAAAACATTACATTGACGAAGCAAAAGGCTGGGTCAAATTCGTTGATGCGCCATTCTCTGGTAGTGCGGATATTCGTGAAGCTGTTGCTTCCATCCCACCATGGATCTTTACCGGTCAAAGAACAATTGATAAAGCAATTAGTGAAATGTATTCCAAACTCGATGACTATGTGAGGAAATAAACTATGAAATTTAAAAAACTCTTATTTATTCCTCTATTAGCCATGCTTATTACCGGTTGTCAACACGGTAATAATGACAAAACAAGCAGCAACTGCGATTCTTGCTTAGTTAGAGAAGGTGACGCTAAAGATGAACTCTTACCTACTCCAATTACAGATTCTTTGAAGTTTGCTCAAGCAAACGAATTAGAAGGCAAGAAATTCGCTGGTGCGGATGAAAACGCTGTTGATCACTTAGGTTATGTTTCTTTAAGAAGCTGCACCGATGGTGATACCGCTAACTTTGAACAAGACGATTATGTTGATGAACAAGGCAGTACCGTTACCATCAAAACTCGTTTCCTTGGTGTTAACACACCAGAAAGTACGGCTAAAGTTGAACCTTGGGGTAAAAAGGCATCCCTTTTCACCAAGCATCAATTAGAAGCAGCGCAAGCGGATGCTGATGCTAAATCAACAGCCTCTAAAAAAGTTTATAACATCGCTTTAATCAATCACCCAAGTCCATCATCTTTTGAAATAAAAGATAGTTCTGGTGGTCGTTGGTTAGCGTTCATTTGGTATCGTTTAACTGTTAACGATGACTGGAGATTATTAAACCTTGAACTTGTGGAACAAGGTTTCTCCCGTAACCAATTATTCACTGATGACCCAGTTTGTAATTACCGCTCCTACTTTGAAGCCGCGGAAGAAAAGAATAACCAATGCAAATACCGTGTCTATGGTGAAATCGATGAAGGTTATGACTATGAAGAAAAAACCTATGAATATTCCTTATGGAAAATCACCCATGACTTTGAAAAGATTGGTATTTCCGAAAGTGGTTCATCAGGTGTTGTCCTTTGTGTCACAGCTTTAGTGGTTGGTATTCAAGGCGACAATATGTTCTTAAGAGACGTCTTATTAGATAAAGAACAAGTCGAAAAAGGTGATAACAAACTTGCTGGCTTATATTGCTATGCTGGTTTTAATTCCTCCGTTTGTTCCTTATTACAAAACGCTTCTAAGAAATTCAATATGGATGGTACAGGCGTCGGCTTAATCGTTAGATTCTTCTGCCGTGCGACTTCCTATAACGGTAACGTCCAATTAAGTGACTTAAAATCTACCACAACTGGTAAAAAAGGCTTCAAAGCCCTAACTGAAACATCATTTGCTAACTACGCTGAAGAACTTAAGTGGTCCAGTGTTTATGAACAAAATGGTGCCGTTACTTACGCTGATTTAAATAAAGATCCAGCGTCAGTCCGTATCAATCCAGAAAACATTACTGATGTCGATTTACCAGAAACAAAAGACATCATGTACGATGATTTATTACCATACCAATATCAATTCATTGATACTGAAGTAACAATCCGTGCGGTTAACTCTTCCGATAAAGAAGAAGATGGTTCCTCATCTGGCACAGGTGGTTACTGGTATAAAGGTAACGCTAA
>JBGUGI010000048.1:0-9082 GCA_045111495.1 Bacilli bacterium
GCCAATCTAAAGGTGTCTTCTATGTGCGTTTAGAAGATACAGATACCAAAAGAGAAATCGCTGGTTCCGGTGAAGAATTATTAAAACAAATGCACATCTTTGGTATTGATCCAGATGAGGGCTATTTAGGTGACCACGAAGAAGGTAAATATGGTCCATATATCCAATCTAAACGTGCGGATATCTATAAAACTGTTATTAAACAATTATTAGTGGATGGTAAAGCTTATCCATGTTTCTGTACCTCAGAAGATTTAGAAGAACTCCGTAAGGAACAAGAAAGCAAGAAATTAAACCCTGGTTACTATGGTGAATTCGCTAAATGCAGAAATCTCACCAACGAAGAAAAATACGAAAGAATCAAAAACGGTGATAAATTCGTCATTCGTTTCAGAAGCAGTGGTAATCACGAAAATAAAATCACTGTCACCGATTTAATTAAAGGCACATTTGAAATTGCCCAAAACGATCAAGATATCGTTATTTATAAGAGTGATGGCTTACCAACATACCACTTCGCTCACGCATGTGATGACCATTTCATGAGAACAACCACAGTTATTCGTGGTGAAGAATGGGTTGCTTCATTACCAATTCACGTTGAGCTATTTGAAACTTTAGGTTGGAAAGCTCCTAAATATGCTCACTTACCAGTCATCATGAAAGTGGATGAAGAAACAGGTAATAAACGTAAACTTTCTAAAAGAAAAGATAAAGAAGCCGCTGTTTCATTCTTCATCGAAGATGGCTATTTACCAAAATCATTAATCATGTATTTAATGACTATCGCTAATTCCAACTTTGAAGAATGGATTTTAGCCAACAAGTTTGAAGGCATGGAAAACTTCGAATTCTCATTTAAGAAAATGAACAATGAAGGTGCCTTATTTGATATGGGTAAATTAAACTTCTTTGCTCGTGAATTATTAGTTAAATACAACAAAGATGAATTCACAGATTTAGCGTACAAATACGCCAAGAAATACAATCCAGAACTTCAAAAGACTATTGAATACAATAGAGATTTATTCGCTAATATCATGAACATTGATAGAGAAAAAGCCAATCCAAGAAAAGATTATGAAAAATTTGGTAATATCTTGGATATTATTGGTTTCTTCTATCAAGATAGATATAACGAAGTTATCAAACAACCATTACCATTTAATGAAAAGTTTTCTAAAGATGCCCTTATTGAAGCTTTAAACGCTATCAAAGATAAACTTGAACCAAATCAAGATGAACAAATCTGGTTCAATGATTTAAAAGAAATTGGCGTGGGCTTAGGCTATGCCGCTAATAACAAAGACTATAAAGCTAACCCAGAAACCTATAAAGGTAATATTGGCGATCTAGCGGAAATACTTCGTATCACCTTAACAGGAAGAAAGAACGCTCCAAACCTTTGCATGGTAATGTACCTCTTAGGCAAAGAAGAAACACATAGACGTATCAACGCTGTTATTTCTTTACTTAAATAAAAACTCGGGAGTATAATTACTCCTGCTGGTCCTATGGAGAAGTGGCTTAACTCATCGCCCTCTCAAGGCGACATTCACGGGTTCGAATCCCGTTGGGATCACCAACTTAGTTAAATAGGATTGATACAAAGTGTCAGTCCTTTTATTTTTATTCGGCAAGTTGTATACAAATTGTAGACAACTGAAATGATATATGTTATCATATTTATATGATAAAACATTCAATTAGGTATTTTTTAAATAAACCAATTCGTGCTATATGGGATAGCGAATTATCAAAATGGTGGTATTCTGCTACTGATGTTGTTTTTGTGCTTACTGATTCCAAAAATCCGAGAATATATTGGAACGCTATTAAACGAAGAAATCCTGAGTTGAATACATTTTGTAGACAACTGAAATTATATGCTGATGATAGTAAGAAATATCTTACTGACGTCATCGATGAAACAGGAATCAAGAAACTGGGAAGAATTCTTAGAAGTAAGAATAATATAGAATTTGAAAAATGGTTAGACGGCTCACTTGATCCGATTGATGAACAAAGTAAGAAAAAGGCATACGGCTTTTATAAGACTGAATTGATTGATGAACACGAGATTGGAAAGACTATTGCTTTGCAAAAGATTCATGCTTATCTGTTTGAAGGACTATATCCATTTGCAGGTAAAATTAGAACTAAAACCATTTCTAAAGGTGGATTCACTTTTGCTAATGGCGATTTCTTGCCACAAGTATTAAAAGACATTTATAAGATGCCTGATACTACCATTTCCCAAATAGTGGATAAATATATTGAAATGAATATTGCCCATCCATTCATGGAAGGAAACGGGAGGTCAACTAGAATTTGGTTGGATTTATTGCTCATAAATAGACTTTCAAAGTGTGTTGATTGGTCAAAAATTGAAAAGAGCGATTACATGGACGCTATGAAAACCAGCCCTGTTGATCCAAAACCAATCCATAGACTGCTAAGTGACGCTTTAACTGACAACATAAATGATAGGGAGTTGTTCCTCAAAGGAATTGATTGCTCATACTATTATGAGGAGGAAGAGTGACATGGAGAAAAAGATTAATCCGGTTTATCCAAATGCACAATTTAAAACTTTTTGCTATATCAAAAGCGTAATCACTAGACCAAATATTATTGCGGGTGATTATTCATATTATGACGATATGGACGAAGGACCAGAATCTTTTGAAAAGCATGTAACGCATCATTATGACTTTATGGGTGATAAACTTATTATTGGTAAGTTTGTTGCAATAGCAAGAGGCGTGGAGTTTATCATGAATGGCGCTAATCACATGTTAGATTGTTTAACAACTTATCCTTTTGAAATAATTGATGAATTCAAAGGTCTATCTAGACCATTCGAAGATAGAGGAAACCGTGGAGATACAGTCGTAGGTAACGATGTTTGGATTGGCCAGAACGCTACAATTCTTCCAGGAGTCCATATTGGTGACGGTGCAGTTGTTGGCGCTAATGCGGTAGTGGCAAAAGACGTTCCTCCTTATGCGGTTGTCGTAGGCAATCCCGCCGTTATTAAGAAATATAGATTTGATAAAGATACAATTGATCTTCTTTTGGAACTCAAGTGGTGGGACAAAGATATCAAAGAAATCAAAAAACTAATCCCATTACTTACTGGCGATTTAGATCAAAGCAAAAAAGAATTAAGAGCCTTACTTAAAAAGTAGTGTTCGGCTTTTGAGAAGTGTTCAATTGTATCATTTCTGTCCATTTAGGCCAACTTAGTTAAACAGGATTGATACAAAGTATCAGTCCTTTTTCTTATTTGCGAATAAGTTAATTTAATATATAATACTACCAGTCGTTTTTGTGGTTCAAATAAGAACGCCTAATTATTCTTTAGGAGATATGTATTCATCAAAAACGAACATTTTATTAGCGATGCTAATAGGAGGCATATGTTCATGTTGAATCAATTTTCACGAACTCAACTTTTGATTGGCAAAAAATCAATGGATGAGTTAGCAAACAAAACCGTCGCCATCTTTGGTGTTGGTGGTGTTGGAGGCTACACAGTAGAAGCCTTAGCAAGAAGTGGCGTTGGTCATTTCGTTCTTATAGATGATGATTTAGTGTGTATCACTAATATAAATAGACAAATTCTAGCGACATTTAACACAATTGGTAGAGCCAAAGTCGAAGTCGCTAAAGAACGTATCTTACAAATTAATCCTAAAGCCACTGTAGAGACCTACAAGACTTTTTATTTGCCATCAAATCGCGACCAATTTGATTTCTCTAAATATGACTATGTCGTCGACGCAATCGATACCGTGACCGCTAAAATTGATATCATTGTCCGCTGTTATGAGCATAATATCCCTGTTATCTCCGCTATGGGTGCGGGTAATAAAATGAATCCAACTATGTTAGAAGTAACTGATATATATAAAACTGAAATGGACCCGTTAGCGAAAGTCATGAGAAGAGAGTTAAAGAAAAGAGGAGTAAAAAAGCTAAAAGTAGTGTACTCGAAAGAAAAAGCAATTACTCCATTGGAACCTATTTTTGACGAAGAAAAACCAGACTCCAAAAGAAGAAGCATACCAGGATCTACTGCTTTTGTTCCTTCTGTTTCTGGCTTAATCATCGCTAGTGAAGTGGTGAAAGATTTAATCCACTTTGATGTTGACCATAGAGAATAGAAAATACATATGCTAGTATAAAACTATGGAAGAAATACAAATCAAATATAATGAAAAAACTCATCAATCTTTAGCGTTCGATAACGATAAGATTATTGGGCATTGTGATTACCAAATTAAAGAAGGCAAATGGTATATTACCCATACTATGGTGAATAGTGAATACGGGGGACGTGGTATTGCTAAACAACTTGTAAAAGAAGTCATTAAACAAGCTAGAAGTAGGAATATCAAAATTGTTCCAATCTGCTCATATGCACAAAAAATGATGCTTGATAATGACGAATATAAAGACGTCTTATAATCAATCGTAATTTTGTTACAATTAGTCAAGGTTTTGTGATAATATATCACAGGACCTTTTATTTATGAAAAAATCAAATTCCAGAAGAAAAAGAAGAATTGTGGTTTCCATTATTATGGGATTCCTTTTTGTTCTTGCTCTTGCAGTTGTCGTGCCTTTTGGTATTTTAGGCATTAGAACAAACCGCTTAAATAAGGATTATGAGTATTTAAAAAGCGACGCTACTTATGCCCAAAAGGTCGAAGTTACTAATATTAATTTAGTTAAACAACATGTTTCATGTGGTTACGCCTCTATAGAAATGATGTCTGAGCATTATGGTAAAAAAGTTACTGAAGATGATTTGGACGCTAAAAATAATGGTGTGGTTTCTACCGCCTCAACATCTGGTTTCTTAAAAGAAATCAACGCCTCTATTGAAGGAAAAGATTTCGTCAAGAAAACATATCTCGCCAATGATGATTATTTAAAAACCATCCATGATGCATTAAGCAATAACGATCCAGTCGCTATTGAGTGGGCTGCTTTGTTTGAAGATGAATGGACATTACATTTCTCTGTTGTGACTTCTATGGACTTAGCTAACGACCAAATCGTTATTTATAATCCATACGGTTATATTGAATCTCTTAAGAGTGAAGAATTCATCTCAAGAACAACGTTTAAAGCCTATAAAAACTTACCATTATTTTTAAACTTTGGCTTTGCTTTTGGCGCTTTTGATAAGAACGCCTTATTTTACGCTAAATAAACGAAAATCGTTTAAATAATCCTAGATTTGCAGGCTTTTTACCTTAAAAAGTTGCTTTTATATGCAGGTGCGCGCTATATTATATGCAAGAAATACAGGTAAGGAGAAAGCCTATGTTTAAGAAAGAAAGAAAAACCATTAAGGGTTTAAAAACTTTTGTGGTTATTTCGTTTATATTATTAGCGGCATTCATTACATTATTTTTGCTCTATGCCGCTTTTGCGGGTGATGCAAAGGATGCTGACTTAAAAGATTTTGGTGCGGTAATGAAATACCATGTTAGTGGTTTTAAAGGATTATTCACATTTCAATTCCATGAAGCGTCCAATGTTATTTATCATAGCTTAAGCTCCTTAATGTATGCTCTTATTCTCCTTTGGGTTTTGTTTCTTATCGTGGGTATTGCTGTTGCCGCTAAAAAGAAAAGAGCAATAGTTACAATTGGCATTATTCTAACTGCTTTAATCATTCCCGTTTATATGTTTGGGGCTACTGGCTTACCAAAGTATTGGTTAATGATTAATAATCGTCCTCCATTCAAAGACAACGCTACTGTGTCATTTTTTGGCTATGCAATTCTCATAGTTGCTGCCTTATATGCCTTATCTTCAATACTGACATATTTTGGTTGCATCCTTGATGCCTTCTCTAATAGTGCTCAAGAAAAGCAAGTCACTAATGAAGGAGCAAACGAAGAACAACCAGCCCCTGAAGGAGAGTCTGCTCCTGAAGAGGAAGAAGCTGTGATGTTTGAACAAATCGAAGCGGAACCTGAACCAGAAAATAATCCTCAAGAATATGTGGAAGCTCCAGCTTTCGAAGAACAACCAAAACCAGAACAAAAACAAGAAGAGCACTTCGATAAGAATGAATTAGCTGATCTTATTAGAAATATCGTAAGAGATGAAATGGTGCGTGACGCACCTGCACAAAATGCAGGAAGTGGCCCACTCGTGGTCCAATATTTTGGTAGTGCACCAGTGCAACAAGAAATTGCTCAACCTCAACCAGCACCTGCAAAGCAAGAAAAGAAAGAACCAGTCGCTGAAGTAGCTAAAGAAGAAGAAATTCAAGTGCACGATAAAATCGTTCCAGAAGAAGAAAAGGCTCCAGAATATAAAATCGTGACACCTAAAAAGAAAGAAAAACCTGCTCCTGCTCCTATTGAAGAACCAGTTGAGAAAAATAAAATCATCCGTATCCCATTCCAAGAAAGAATGCTTAATGCTGATGATGAAATGAAAAGAAACTATAACGAACTTAAAAATGAGATTCTCTCGTATGGTGTTAATTCCCGTGTTTCTAACTCTGGTGATGCCTTCCGTTTGCATCGTAAGACATACGTGAAAATTACTATTGCTGGCTTAAGTTTAAAACTCTATTTTGCCTTAAATCCAGATGACTATAAGGATTCCACAATTCCAGTGCAAAACGCCGGACATAAAGGTATCTATGAAGAAATCCCATTAGTGTTCAAAGTGAAATCCGGTTTATCGATGAGAAGAGCCAAAGAACTCATCCAAACAGTGATGGATAAAGATGGCTTAGAACAAGGTGCTATTGGTGATACTGATTGGGTAGAAAAACTCAAAGAACAACCAAGTAACGCTGATGAAGACTAATAGTCAGTTAAGATAAATATTAAGGTACATTAATGTACCTTTTTATTTAATCATTTCACAAACACTTAAAAGTATGATAAATTTTATTACTGCGACCAGCAAAGGAAGGGAGTGGTTCATTAATGGATGTACCTCTGTCGTGGGTAATCATTGGAATCTGTGTATTAGCACACTTTTTCTTTTCTGCTGGTGAAACTGCACTCGCATGTGCAAACCGCTTCAAGATGCAAGTCGAAGCGGATGAAGGTAAAAAATCTGCCAAATTAGTGTTACACGTCGTCGAAAAGTACGATCGCGCTCTAATTACGGTTCTAATAGGAAGTAATATCGTTTCAATCTTAGCCAGTGCTATTTGTACTGTCCTTTTCTATAACCTTTTCACTTCTATGACAAGTGAGGCTATTTCCTTATTAGCCTCTATCATCATTGCTTTATTAATCTATGTTTTAGGTGATGCTCTTCCAAAGACTATAGCTAGAAGCATTCCAGATACCTTATCTAAGATACTTGTTTATCCAACATTTGCTTTAATGATGGTGCTTTTCCCAATAACTTTGTTATTTGAACAAATTACTAAGGGTATTGAAAAAGCTTTCAGAGTGAAAGAGGAAACAGCGTTTGATGAAGAAGACTTTGAAAATGTCGTAGAAAAAGTCTCTGATGAAGGCATTATTGAAGAAGAACAAAGCGATATTATTCAATCCGCTTTAGAATTCGCGGACACTAACGTTAAAGAAGTCTTAACTCCAAGAAATAGAATCTTTGCCTTAAACATTAGAGAATTAAGCAAAGAAAAGCTTCACGAAATTATTATTAAAACCACTTATTCAAGAATTCCTATTTACGATGGTAGTATCGATAACATTATTGGTATCTTACATATCAAAGCCTATTTAAGCGCTTATTTAAGAAATCCTAATGTTTCTATTAGAAGTAAACTGCAAAAACCATACTTTGTTTCATCAAACATCATGATTGATGATTTATTTAATGGTTTTAAAAAGCATCATACACATATCGCTATCGTGAGAGATAAGAATAAACAAGTTATCGGCATGGTCACCATGGACGATGTTTTAGAAGAACTTGTGGAAGATATTAGAGAGCCTAACAGCGTGAAGGGAACTAGATAATATGTATTGGTATTATTGGGTTATTGTTGCTGTCTGTGCTTTGTTCTCTATGTTCTTTTCCGCTGCCGACATGGTGTACGGCATGGTCGATAAAGATAAACTCGCAAGAGAAAAAGGCAAGAAAGCTAAACGCGCTAAACTTGCTATTAAAATCGCAGATGATTATGAGTTATCTATTTCCGCTATTTTATTAGGCAACAACGTTGTCAACGTTCTCGCTGCTTCTTTTGTGACTTTAATTGGTATTGCTTTATCTCATGGCAACGAAGATTTAGGTACGACATTATCTACGATAATCTTTACTGTCTTTATTATCGTTTTCTGCGAATTCATTCCTAAGGCATTTGCTAAGAGATTTAATTACTCTTTAGCCCTTTTATTTGCCTATCCAGTTACTTTCTTTAAGTACTTATTCTTTATTGTGGTTTGGCCAATCGCTAAACTCTTTAAACTCTTTGGTAAGTTATTCGCTAAAAAGAGTAAAGAAGAAGATCAAATCGATGAAGACGTCTTAACCGAAATGGCGGACTCTCTTGAAGAAGAAGGCATCTTGGAAGAAAACGAAGCTGAACTTCTTAGAAGTGCTATTGATTTAAATGATATTGAAGCATTTGAAATTATGACTCCACGTGTTGATGTCTACGCAATTAGTAAAGACGAAGACATTAACGAACTTATCAAAGATAAGGAATTCTTCAAACACTCACGTGTACCTGTCTACGATGAAACAATTGATGACATCGTTGGTATCTTACCAATTAAAGCCTTAGCTAAGAAGATTCTCGCTGGTCAAAAAGATATCGATATTATGTCTTTATGTTATAAACCATTAATCATTCCTAGAAACCATCAAATACTTGATGTTTTAAGTGAATTCAAAGAAAAGAAAGTCCACGTCGCAATTGTTAAGGATGAATATGGTGGCACTGAAGGTATTATCACTATGGAAGACATTCTCGAAGAAATCGTTGGTGATATCTTTGATGAATTTGATGAAATTGAAGAAGAATACGTCGATAAAGGTAATGGTATCTGGGTTGTCGATGGCACAATGAATCTCGATGACTTCTTTGAATTAATCGGTTATGAAGACGAAGTGGAAA
>JBGUGI010000049.1:0-6837 GCA_045111495.1 Bacilli bacterium
TTTATTGGGCAAAAAAGGATACTAGAAACTAAAATAGTTTAGAGTTTGAAAAAGCGCTTTGCAAAAAGGCGTTTTTTTCGTTGACTGCATATTTATAAAAGTGATATATTATTTTAGCGCATTGTTATCGGATGCTTAGCTCAGCTGGGAGAGCATCACCCTTACAAGGTGGGGGTCGGCGGTTCGAGCCCGTCAGCATCCACCACTTCAAATGCGTAAAAACCCATCGATGAGATGGGAGGGTAGCGAAGAGGCTAAACGCGGCAGACTGTAAATCTGCTACCTACTGGTTTCGGCAGTTCGAATCTGCCCCCTCCCACCATTAAGGTTGTTGGGGTGTAGCCAAGCGGTAAGGCAACAGACTTTGACTCTGTCATCTCACTGGTTCGATCCCAGTCACCCCAGCCAAAGCATTCACTCTCTAGCTCAGCCGGTAGAGCACTTGACTTTTAATCAAGGGGTCTGGAGTTCGATTCTCCAGAGAGTGACCAGAAAGTGCCCAGGTGGCGGAATAGGTAGACGCACAGGACTTAAAATCCTGCGGTAGCGATACCGTACCGGTTCGATTCCGGTCCCGGGCACCAACTTAAAAATAAAACCGACAGTCAAATGTCGGTTTTTCTTTGTTATAAATATCTACTTATTGGAATGTGTATTCAAGTGTGCACTTAATGTCCACGACCCATTTGGCCTTCATATATTCAGGATTGCTCATTGGTTCGGTGACTGTACCATCAACATCGGTGGTTTCAATAATATGGAACTCTTTAACATTACCGTCTTCACGATACGTTCTATTAATTTCACTAATATTAGAATAATAACCATCAATATTTGTGCCATCACCCACGCGTGAATAGCCTCTAATCATTTGGGTTTTTAATGGGTTTAAGGCGAAATTCTCTTGGAAGTAATTAAGAATAGTCGTCTCTTTATTTTGATAAGCATCTCTATTTTGTTTTTGGAAGTTCATCCAACCTTTGACAGATAAAGGAGATGCAGCTACAGCATTTTTCATCGCACTGGTGTTTAATTCACCAACTGGTTGAGGATTACTAACACCCTCTTCTTCCGTTAATGTTGCCGTAGCGGTAATATTTGTACCATCTGGTAAGCGTTTACCTGTTTTATCAGTGGCTTTACCCCAAACACCTGATAATGTTTCATGAATTGTATAGTGATAAACAACGCGTTTAGGAGTAGGAATATCACTTAACTTATTAACTTCATCAGTGAATGTATCTAAACCAACACTAGGTCCTGGAATAAAAATATAGGTACTGGTGGGTGGTGTTTCTCTACCCACCATAGAATTACTACTTTCATTACTACCTTCACTAGAACTAGTGGAAGAAGCAGAAATTGGTTCGTTACACGCTAAAAGAGCGATTGCGGCTATCGATAAAAGAGAGAATTTGACAAACTTTTTCATAAGTATGACCTCTACTTAAATTGTAGAACAATACTACATTATTGCAATAAATACTGATGTCATCGAATAAACATTTCTATTTGTTAGAAACTTTTAAAGTTTTTAAATAGGCTTTTTGTTCGTCAGTAATACGATATGACTCCACGGCTTTTTGAATTGCTTTATTATGTACCCAAAGAGAAAGTTTATTTTCTTCTATATATTTAATCGCGTGCGCGTATTGCTTCGCTAAGGCAGTGGCAAAATACCAGGCAATCATCATATTGATATAGTATTCTTCACTTTTGACTTCACTAACTAACTTTAGATATTCTTCTTTAAAATCATTATCTAAAAATAAAGACATGAGCATCTTAATAGCGAATCTCACTGTATAAGTGTGTTTACTCTTTAACCATTTCTTTATTTTGATAAGTAAATCATCTTTATTTTTATTAAACGCTTTAGGGCATAATTGGTCACAGGTGGCCCAATTATCAATATAAGGTAAGAATAATTCAACCTGAGATAAACAGTCCTTATAATCCTTATTTAAAGAAATAATAAACGCGTGTAATTGATTCTCTTCGAAGTATTGATGAGGTAGTTCATTCAAAAACTCTTTAGCGAGGTCACTACCGTTTATTGATTTCGCTATTTCTTTAAGTTCGGGAGTTCGTACACCAATGATTGTTTCAGGATTAATATTAGGGATAATACTAAACTGCATTTGACGGTACTTTAAATCCTGTTTGCTTTTTAAGATATCGATGATTTGTTTCATGGTTTTATTATATAAAAAAGCCCTTGGTTTCCCAAGAGCTTTATAGGTTTTAATTTAAATCAATTACTTTTGATTTTTGAAGGCCTTTAAGCCGAGGTATTGAGCTTCGTCGCCTAATTCTTCTTCAATTCTTAATAATTGGTTGTATTTGGCCATTCTGTCTGTTCTAGAAGCAGAACCGGTTTTGATTTGACCAGCGTTAACCGCGACGGCTAAGTCAGCGATTGTGACGTCTTCTGTTTCACCAGAACGGTGGGAAACCATTGTGGTGTAAGCATTTGTTTGAGCTAAACGGATAGCGTCTAATGTTTCGGTTAATGTACCGATTTGGTTAACTTTAATTAAGATACTGTTAGCGACGTTGTTATCGATACCTTTTCTTAAGAAAGCTGGGTTTGTAACGAATAAGTCGTCACCGACGAGTTGGATCTTACCACCGAGTTCTTTGGTGAGTTCAGCCCAACCTTCCCAGTCAGATTCCGCTAAACCATCTTCGATGGTGATGATGGCTGGGTGATCTTTGACTAACTTTTGTAAGTAAGCAATGAAGCCCTTGCTATCATAGGAACCTTCACCGGATTTTTCTAATGTGTATTTGCCTGTTTTGGCATCATAGAATTCAGAAGAGGCAACGTCCATACCTAAGAAGATTTGTTTACCAACTTCATAGCCAGCGTTCTTAATAGCTTCTTCGATTAATTCTAATGGTTCTTCGTTACCGTGTTTGCAAGAAGGAGCGAAGCCACCTTCGTCACCGACACCAGTTTCATAACCTTTGCCTTTAACGACTTTCTTTAAAGCGTGGAAGACTTCGACACCAGCTCTTAAGGCTTCACGGAATGTATCGAAACCAGCTGGGATGATGAAGAATTCTTGGAAGTCAACTGTGGATTCAGCGTGAGCACCACCATTGATAACGTTCATACATGGTGTTGGTAAGACTTTTGCATTAGCACCACCGATGTAACGGTATAAAGGCAAACCTAAGCTTTGAGCAGCAGCTCTAGCAACGGCTAAGGAAACACCTAATGTGGCGTTAGCGCCTAAATTCTTTTTGAATGGAGTGCCATCTAATTTGAGTAAGAGAGCATCTAATTTGTTTTGTTG
The DNA here is from genome assembly GCA_045111495.1 of Bacilli bacterium. Taxonomy (GTDB): domain Bacteria; phylum Bacillota_I; class Bacilli_A; order RFN20; family CAG-826; genus RUG14515. Next base: position 3,303 of record JBGUGI010000049.1, read on the forward strand.
TGTGGCTTCTAAACCTAAGACTGCTGGAGCGATAACTTCGTTAACATTCTTAACGGCTTTTAAGACACCTTTACCTAAATATCTTGATTTGTCACCATCTCTTAATTCGAGAGCTTCAGATTCACCTGTGGAAGCACCGGATGGGACAATGGCGGAAGCGCGTGTACCGTCATCTAAACGGACTTCGACTTCGACTGTTGGATTGCCGCGTGAGTCGAGAACTTCACGGCCGTGTACATATGTAATTTTTGCCATTTAATTAATTCTCCTTAAATATGACCGAAGTAATTATACATTCAATAGTTATTTATTTTCAATAATAACGATTGAGAAATGAAAAACCGCCACCCGAAGATGACGGCTTCTAGCAACTATTTTAGTTTACTTTTCAATCATGATGTTTCTGATTGTATCTAATGTTTCGGTTGGAATATTGCAACCAAGGTGTAATAAGTTATAGATATTTTCCTTTAAAGGAGCGTTTTCATTATATGCATATCCATTAGTGGTATCTGTCTTAACAAAGTTAATAAGATTACGCCAATGGTCATATTGATGGTCACGTAGGTGACTTCTAATGTGTTCGTTATTAATGGAACTATAAGATGTTAATTCGAAATCTATAACTAAATCGCTATAGCTAACACCTAATAAACCATTGATTAAGAAACCCAATGTACCAGTTCTATCCGCACCGCCATAGCAGTGATAATAAATTGGTTTTTGGTCGGCTTCTTTAATGTGTTCAAAGATTTTAGCCACTGTTTCTCTTGCTTTAGTTGGGTTTGTCGCACCTGTACCGTCTTTAGAGAATGTTTCATTATAGGATTTAATGGCGAGCATTTCATAAGCAATATCGCCTTCTTCTGATGAGAACGCACATTGACCCTTGACAGCAGGATATTTATCACCGACATCACCAGTGCCTCTTAAGTCGATTTCAATACCACCGACCATACCCATGTCTTCTCTAAAGATTTTCTTACTATCTTCATTGGCGGTTAAAGCGTGTTCGCCCCATGTTTTGATGGTGATTTCACCACCTCTATAAATGAGACCTTGTTTCACTCTTTTACCAGAATCAGTCATAAAGCCACCATTATCACGGACATTGAATAATGGACGAGCGCTAATCCAACGGACATAATCACCTGTGGTGAATGTACCGACATCGGATTCTTCGTTATTAGCTTCTACTTTCCAATAATACTTTGTGCTGGCAAAAAGATTTTTCACGTTAATTGATGTCTCATTAGTGACATATGTTTTAGCGTTTTCAAACTTTTCGTTATCACTAACTAATACTTTGTATTGTTCGGCTTCGTGACCTTCGACAACGTTAAAGACTAAATCAACACCTGTGTTTTTATCACTTCTATCTGGAGTGCTATTTCTTACTGTTTGGTTTTTACCGTTTACATCACCAGTATCAAGATAGATTCTCTCTTCATCTTTCTTGCTACCTTCATCGATATCGATACCATCTGCGCCATAAAGGTCCCAAATCTTATAAATATCTCCACCTTCGGCTTTATATTGCTCTTCTTGTTTCTTCATGTCGTCGATATATTGTTTGACGTTAGAAGTGACCATTGTGGTGTTTTCAACATCATTCAATCTAATGTTGTATTCTTTCTTTGGTCCAGGGTTTTGGCACGCTGCGAGCAAAGCAACCATAGACAAAGAAAAAATCACAAATTTGCTATTTTTCATAGTGTGTTCCTCTCTTGTGTTCGATTTATTATCAACAAAAAAGTCATTTATGAAAAATGACTATCTTGTTATTGGTTACTTTCTTTCTTCAGGTAGAAGCTTCATCATATTGATATGACAATACCCTTGAGGATTCTTATTTAAATAATCCTGATGATATTCTTCCGCTTTAAAGAATTTATTGAGTCTTGTAACTTCAATTGCGTAGTTAGAATGTAGTGTTCTAGTGAAGTAATTAACAATGGCGAATTTATCGTTTTCATCTATATAATAGATGCCTGTACGATATTGCACACCTTCATCTTCACCTTGTTTATTAATGGAATATGGATCCACAACACGAAGATATAATTCAAGAATTTTTTCTAGTGAAATGATGCTTTCATCATAGATGATTTTCACTGTTTCACTAGCGTTATCTAAACCGTGCTTTAAATCTTCGTATTTAGGGTTATCTAAAGTACCATTGGCGTAACCAACTTCTGTTTCCATAATACCTTTGGCTAAGGAGAAGTAATGTTCAACTCCCCAGAAACAACCACCCGCTAAATAAATCGTTTTCATATTTAGATATTAACAAATATTTGTTAGTTTAGGAAACAATATGCATTAAGCTGGATAAACAGAGTTATTACTCACTGGAGTACCGTTAATGGTAAATGTATATCCAGTCGCGATATTGCTCACTTCTAAAGTTGTACCATTCATTTCGATGACCAAGGCAACAGTCTTATAGTCATCACCACCATAGGTTGGAACGATGGTAAATTCATTTTCACCTGATGTTCTAGTGAATGTCGCCACATAACTATTGACTTGTGGTCTGATGGAATTGAGAACGAATGATTCTGGAATGTCTTCAGTGGTGACAGGTTCTCCACCACATCTAACGGATGTGATTGTCGAAGATGTCGCATCTCCGTTTTCATCTAATATCTCAGTTACCTGGATATCCCATTCTAAATAATCCGTCGTTAAAATATGCGTGTATATGACACGAGTACCAGTACTAGGCGGCAAGACTGCCGCAGCAGGAGGAGATGCCCCTGATGCCGGTTTCTCACTATAAGCGTATTGCGTAGCAAAATCACCATCATAATTAATTGAGGTACCAGATACGGTGAAATCAATATCACCATCACTCGTTGCGCCAGCGGCGATGATAATCGCAAATGTTTCACCACCATCGTTGCCTGCTACATCAGTAGCGTTAAAATCGACACCTGCTGGGTATTTAAGGCCAGATTGGAAAGTGGTGATAGCATATGCGGTGATTTGGTCTTTATTAGCTGCATTAGCGGCGATATCAAGGTACATTAAGTAAGCACCGAAGTTCTTATTAGCAACGGTACCTAATGCGTATTCACCTGGGTTAGTAGGAATTTCAAAATAGAAACCTTGATGGAAACCATTTTGTCCACTAGCGTAGGAATAGTTCTTTAGCCAGCTCATATTAAATACGCTAGAATAACTACTGTAATTTGTCGTGAATGTAGTTTGATTAATTTGATGATAAACGCCATCAGCATAGCCACCGTGTTCAACATCGTCTAATGGGGTCTTGGTATTTAAAATGTAAATCTTTTTAGGATTATATTTGTCGGTTGAATATGGAATGCTATACATGCCGTTAGAGAATCTATAGATGTATGAGTGATATGGAACACCATCACTATAAACTTCTTCAATTTCATAGATATCATCAATAGATGTACCATTTCTTTTAATCATATGAAGTGAGAAGAAACTGTCGATTGTTGTAGCGGAATTACCTTTATTACCATAAGCACCGGCAAAGAAGTTGATATAGCCTTGTTCTTTA
>JBGUGI010000050.1:0-10921 GCA_045111495.1 Bacilli bacterium
GGCCTAATGTGTCGTAGGATTCATCTAGGATGTATAGTTCAACTAAGAGTTGACGATAGATTTCTGGGATGATCTTGTCTTCGACATATGTGGCATCTTGTTCAGTGCTTTCTTCTTGTTTTAAGTCAGCGTTGCTTTGATAGTTTTGACGGTGGAGAATGAAGTCTTCGCCTTTTGTTGCATCTAAGCATTCTGTCTTAACTGTGAAGACTTCGTAGTCTTCGACCTTGGAAGTTAAGATACCTTCGAAGAGGTCTGGGTTAGCACTAGCGGCACGAACATTGTTTTCAATGTCAGCGGCTAAAGCGCGTAAGTATTTTTCTTCTTTGAAAACGTTTCTGTCACTATATGAACCACCGGAAACAGCGGCATATAATTTTTGAGCAATACGTTTTTCAATTGTTTTCCATTTATTGTTTAAACGGGCATATTCAGACTTGGATGGAGCGGCATCTTTATCGACTTCTTTATTATTGTCGTCGACACGGTTGCCAGCTTTGTTCTTTGTCCAGTAAGCACTGTGTTCTTTAATAAATGTTTTGGTGTTGTCGTTACCATCTGTGGCATCATCGTTTAAGCCTGCAACAGCAGCCTTTAATGTGATTTCACCGAATGGGTTATTGCTAATCTTAGCGGCTGTAACTTTGTTATAGTTACCAAACACGCTGATGGAGTATTGATAGAGCAAGTTGTCTAAGGCATCTTGGGCTAATGAACCATCACGATAAGCATCATAGATGTCTGTGAAGTTGTTGTTGTAGATTTTATCGTTGTAACCTTTGATTTCGATAACTGGAGAGTTTTTATCGTAATCAGCTGGTTTGGCAATAACATCATCACTACAACCTGTGAGAGTGAACGCACCTAATAAGGCGAGCGCGGAAATTTTTAAGATATTTTTACGCATAATAGTGGTACTCTCCTTCATCATTGAATTTTTTGTAAGTTGGATCGTCAACTTGAGTATCAGATTCGTATAATTTTAAGAAATCGTCAGCAATCTTTTCAGGAACAAGACGTGTTAATTTTGGTGAAACATTACCGGTAACTGGGTTCTTTGTGGTGAATTCAGCAGTACGGTTGTATTCTTGAACTTCTAATAATTCTGTGTAGGTTCTCCAAACATTTTTCAAACCATCTTCTTGCTTGTAGACGTTATTATCTTTTTGAGCAGTGATGTATTGGTCGATACGTTTACCTAAATCTTCGGCGGCACCTTTGAATTCGATTTCGCCGACTTCTTCTTTAAGGTATGTGTATAAACGGTAATCATATGTGGAGTCAAAGGAAGTGATTTTGCTCTTCACAGCGTCCGCACGTGTCTTGTAATCATCTAAGCTCGCGCTTTCGATGTAGTTGACGTATGATCTAACGTTTTTGTTATAGCCTTCATCGGTTGGTAATTTTGTATCGTAGTATGTGTCTAATTCAGCGTAGTCATACATGGATTCTTCGATAACCATGAAGTGAATGCCGTATTGGCTACGAACACCGATAATAACGTTGCCTTTTTCATCTACTAAATAACCATTAGCGTTGAATCTTGGTAATGTAGTGCTATAGGCTTCGTTACTAGCAAGGTTTTCAAATTCATCTTTTGGATTTGTAAGTGCGGAATAGTCAGCTTTCTTAGCGTTTTTGATAACAAAGACGTTATGTAAGTTGAAATATTTATTCCAAACGATGTTACGTGGATATAAGGCTGTGCTACCGTCTGCTAATTTATTACCTTTTTTATCGGTAGTGATAGCAGCGTATTTACCCATATTGACGAATGCTTCATATGGAACTTCGACAGCACCTTGTGGTAAGGCATTTTCGATATCAGCGTTGATACCTAAACCTTCTTTAATGACTTTGGCAGCTTCTGTATCAGCAACGTTAGCAACATCATATAAGTTGTCATAGGCATATAAACCTAATTGGAATTCATTGACCATACCTAAGCTACCAGAAGTAGCGGTGTTGGTCATGATACCGACGTCACCACCAGCGGAGGCGGAACCGTCTTCGGAATACATACTAGCAACTTGAGAGAAGTTGTATTGACCGTTGGCTAATTCAGAAACAGTGTTGGCTAACAATTTAGCTTGAGCTTCTGTCACAGTGCCTTTATAGAATTTCTCATTAGCATCACCAGCTTCATCAACCTTCACTAAGATGTGACGGATGTGATATGGCATAGCGGCTTTAACGTTGTTCGCGTTGGAAGTAGCTTTACCATCAGCAGTAATACCTAAGAATTCGGATTTTAAGGTCGCAGCTTTCGCATCGTCATCTGCGTACCAGTTTTTCATTACTTCTTTTTCTTTTTCGTAAATGAACTTTTCTTGTAATCCCTTAGCATCATCAACGTTGTTGCTTTCTAGGATTGATTTCCATTCTGTGTCGTAACTGGTATTGTTGCTCTTGGCGTTTTCTTTAGCTTTGTCTTTTTGTTCTTGGACTTGGTTTTTGGCCCATTTTTCAATTTCTTGATAATTTAATTCGCCCTTATCAAAGCCTTTTTCTTTGAATTCGTAGCGAATTAAAACTTCTAAGATTTTGTCATAGAACTTAGAGACACCAGCTGTGGTATTGTTGTATGCTTTGTAGACGTCATCTGTAAGAAGCTTAACTGTTTCTTTCTTATCGTAATCGTAGAAAGTAACAACTGCATCTTTGGATGATTGGATGTGGCTACAAGCAGATAATGCCATAGCAGCAATGAAGCCAGTAACTAGTGTTATTGATAGTTTACTTTTCTTCATTTTTAACTCTCCTTTTTCAAATAACAGCGCGAATATTATAAATATTCTAAAATTCTAATGCAACAAGTTTATTAATAAACGTGGATTAATCGAATGAAAAGCATAGTGCAAAAAACAAAAATTATCGTATCGTTTGAATAACAAACCGCCAATATGTAGAATATGTCACGGAATTTGAGGTAAGAAGTATGTCTACTTTAAAAATTAAAAATCTACACGCTAGTGTTGACGGAAAAGAAATCTTAAAAGGTGTGAACCTTGAAGTCTCTGAAGGCGAAACAGTAGCGTTACTCGGTCCTAATGGACATGGTAAATCGACACTATTAAATGTCATCATGGGCCATCCAAGATACGAAGTCACAGAAGGCAGCATCTATTTTGATGATAAAAATGTCTTAGAATTGTCTGTTGATGAACGTTCTAAACTTGGCTTGTTCTTAGGCATGCAATCACCAAGTGAGATTCCAGGTGTTGTTAACAGCGACTTTTTAAAAGCCGCAGTTAATGCCCGCAGAGAAAAACCAATTTCTACTTATAATTTCTATAAAATCTTAGATACAGCTACCAAAGAATTGAAAATGCCTTTCGATCTTGCCACAAGAACATTAAATGAAGGCTTCTCTGGTGGTGAAAAGAAGAGAAACGAAATCCTTCAAATGGAATTATTAAAACCAAAACTAGCAATGCTAGATGAAATCGATTCCGGCTTAGACGTTGACGCTATGCAAGTAGTGGCGGATGTCATTAACAAAGAAAAAGCTGAAGGTCATGGTTTCCTTGTGATTTCTCACTATGCACGTTTGTATGACATGATTCATCCAACAAGAGCGGTCGTTATGATTAATGGTCGTATTGTTTTAGATGGTGGTCCAGAAATCTTTAAACGTATTGACCAAACTGGCTATGAATTCATCAAGACAGAATATGGCATCAATATCGAAAAAGAAGATCTCGAAATGAACAAAGTGTCAATCGGCACATGCGCTGTAAAGGAAAGCGTTAAATAATATGGAAAGAACGATTATTTCCAACATCAAAAATACTATCTCCAGCGGTGATTATTTCATCGATGGTGCTTTTCTTTCTAATGAAAATGTTGAAATCGAAATAGAGGTTAATTCAACATGCGATATTCTTTTAGATAATTTAAAAGATATTAAAGATTTAAATATTGTGATTAACCGTGATAGCAATGTCAGACTTTCCTTCATCGTGGAAGATGAAATGAAATCATCAAATATCAATATTACGGTGAAGAATAACGCGACACTTAATGGCTATTTCGCTGATTTTGCTGAGAAAACATTAGATCTCCACTGCAAGGTCAATCTTGTGGAAGAAAATGCTACATGTACATATAAGGTAGCTTCTTTAGTCGCCGGTGATGACCGCAAACTAGTGGATGTCTCTATCGACCATATTTCATCAAGAACGTATGGTAAATTTGATTGCTATGGAATCTGCAAAGATAACGGCAAGATTGTCGTCGCTGGAACTTCTCATGTCTTTAAAGGCGCAGTGAAAAGTAAAGCGCAACAAAACTCTAAAATTATGGTCTTTGATGAGTCTAGTGATGCCACCACAAAACCAGTTTTAAAAATTGATGAAAACGATCTTGAAGCCAGCCATGGTTCAGTCGTTGGCAAGATTAACGATGAACACTTATTCTATTTAACTTCACGTGGATTAAGTGTTGAAACCGCTAAAGAATTAATTACTTGGGGTTACTTAAACCCAATTCTTGAAGGCTTCAAAGAAGAAGACGTTAAAAATCATATTTCTTCTTTAATTGAAAGGAGAATGTAAGATGTACGACGTATATAAGATTAGAAAAGAATTTCCAATGTTGACTAATGATATCAAGATGCAAAATAAGCCTCTTACTTTTCTTGATAACTGTTCAACGACATTCAAACCACAATGTGTCATTGATGCAATGAATGATTATTATACTAAGTATAATAGTAACTCACATCGTGGTGATTATGATTTATCTTATAACGTTGACGTCAAAATTGAAGAGGCAAGAAAAGAAGTTGCTACTTTAGTAAATTCTGAAACAAATGAAGTCGTTTTTACCGATGGCGCAACTGGTGCTTTAAACTTAGTGGCCTATGGCTACGGATTAAAATTCCTCAAAAAAGGTGATGAAATTGTCATCAGCGTAGCGGAACACGCTAGCAATGTTCTTCCTTGGTTTAGAATCGCAAAATTAACAGGGGCAGTAATCAAATATGTCGACATTGTTGATGGTAAGATTCTTCCAGAGAACTTAAGAAAAGTAATGTCTAAGAACACAAAGATTGTTTCTTTAGCCCAAGTTGGTAATGTTCTTGGCTATATTGCTGATGTTAAAGAATTCGCTAAGATTGCTCATGAATATGGAGCCATTATGGTCGTTGATGGTGCCCAGTCCGTGCCACACTTAAAAGTGGACTTCAAAGATTTAGACGCTGATTTCTTAGCCTTTTCCGCTCATAAAATGTGCGGCCCAACAGGTACAGGTGCTTTAATTGGCAAATATCAATTATTATGCGATATGGATCCATTTGTTTCCGGTGGCGGTATGAACTCTATTTTCAAGAAAGATGGAACAGTAGATTATCGTTTACCACCTTACAAGTTTGAAGCAGGCACACTTAATATCGCTGGTATCTTAGGCTTTGGCCGCGCAGTTAAGTTTATTAAAGAGATTGGCATTGATAATATCCACGCTCATGATCAAGAATTAATCGACTATGCTATCGAAAAACTCAAAGATTTCGATAATATCATCATCTATAATAAAGATGCGAGAAATGGCATCTTAACATTCAATATTAAGGGTGTTTTCCCACAAGATGAATCGACATTACTTAACTATAAAGGTATTGCCATTCGTAGTGGTGAGCACTGCGCTAAGTTATTAGATAACTATTTAGATACAAAAGCGACATGCAGAATGTCGACTTACTTATACACAACGAAAGAAGACATCGATACATTTGTCGATGCAATTATTAATGGAGGTGACATTTTAGATGCCTACTTTAACTAACGATATGATGAGATCCATCATCATGGACCATTATTCTAGTCCACAAAATAAACACCAACCTCCTAAGGAAGGCTATGAAAAAGTACATATGCATTCTGATAACTGCATTGACGATTTAGACATTTTCTTATTAGTGGAAGGTAATATCATCACTGATGCTTGCTTTGATGGCACTGCGTGCACAATTTCCACATCAAGCACAGATATTATGTGTGATTTATTAAGAGGAAAAGAAATTAATGAAGGTAGAAAAATCATCGATGCCTTCCATCATATGATGCACGAAGAAGAATTTGATGCAGATTTATTAGATGAAGCTATTGTGTTTATTAACACAAGCAAACAAGCAGCACGAATCAGATGCGCGACCATTGGCTGGAACGCTGCAGAAGAGATTCTAAAGGATAAGTAATATGTCAAAAGACGAAGTTAAATTCCAAGAAGATTATAAATACGGTTTCAAAGACAAAGACACTTCTATTGTTAACACAGGTATTGGTCTTACCGAAGATGTCGTTAGACAAATATCCAAGTTAAAAGATGAGCCAGAATGGATGCTTGAGTTTAGACTCAAAGCTTTTAAAGCGTTCCAAGAAATGCCTATGCCTAGCTTTGGTCCAGATTTATCCATGCTTAATTTTGATTCCTATACATACTTTACTCGTATGGCAAATGGTGAAACAAAATCATGGGATGATGTTCCTGAAACCGTTAAAAACACTTTCCAAAAATTAGGTATTCCAGAAGCAGAACAAAAGTATCTCGCTGGTGTATCCACTCAATATGAATCTGAAGTTGTTTATCACAACATGCTTAAAGAAGTGGAAGAAAAAGGTGTTATTTTCCTTTCCACAGATATGGGCTTAAAACTATATCCAGAAATCTTTAAGAAATACTTTGGTACAGTGGTGCCGATTAGAGATAACAAGTTCTCCGCTTTAAATGGTGCTTGTTGGTCTGGTGGTTCATTCGTTTATGTTCCAAAAGGCGTACATTTAGAAAAGCCACTTCAATCATATTTTAGAATCAACAATGAGAAAACTGGTCAATTCGAAAGAACATTAATTATTGTTGATGAAGGCGCGGATGTCCACTACGTGGAAGGCTGTACCGCTCCTTCATATTCTAAAGAATCATTACACTCTGGTGTCGTGGAAATCATCGTTTTAAAGAACGCAAAATGCCGTTATTCCACAGTGCAAAACTGGAGCACAAATATCGTTAACTTAGTTACCCAAAGAGCAATTTGCTATGAAGGTGCTTCTATGGACTGGATCGATGGTAACGTTGGTTCAGGTACAAATATGAAATATCCAGCAGTTATCCTTGCTGGAGAAGGCGCTAAAGGTACATGTATTTCTATTGCCGTTGCAGGTAAAGGACAATATCAAGACGCTGGTTCTAGAATGATTCACTTAGCAAGCAATACATCATCCACAATTATTTCTAAATCAATTGTTAAGGGTGGTGGTGTTGCTAACTATCGTGGTACTGTAAGACACATGAAGAACGCTAAAAACTGCAGAAGCCATGTTGAATGCGATACTTTAATCTTAGATGAACAATCTTATAGTGATACCATTCCAAATAACGAAGTTAAAAATAACACTTCCTATATTGAACATGAAGCTACAGTGAGTAAAATATCTGAGGATCAATTATTCTATTTGATGTCACGTGGTATTTCTGAAAAAGATGCCACCCAAATGATTATCATGGGATTCATTGAACCATTTAGTAAAGAACTCCCAATGGAGTACGCTGTTGAATTAAATCAACTCATTAAAATGGATATGGAAGGTAGTGTCGGTTAATGTTTAATTACGATGTGATTGTTGTTGGTGCGGGACATGCAGGCTTAGAAGCCGCTTTTGCCTGTGCCCACATGAATAAAAAGACATTACTTTTAACTATTAATATTAACCTCATGGGCAACATGCCATGCAATCCATCAATTGGTGGTTCCGCTAAAGGTATTGTTGTTAGAGAAATAGATGCTCTAGGGGGCATGATGGGTATTGCCGCTGATCATCATTATTTGCAAATGAAGATGCTCAATACTGGTAAAGGCCCAGGTGTCCAATGCTTAAGAGCCCAACAAGATAAATTAGAATATCCAAAATATTGGCACGAATTAGCGGCCAAAGAAGAAAACTTAACAATCCAAGAAGGCATGGTTGTGTCTTTAATTTGTGAAGATAACCAAATACATGGTGTCGTGCTTGATAATGGTACCCGTATCCACTCAAAAGCCGTTATCTTAACAACTGGTACATACATGCAAAGCCAAATCTTCCGTGGTCATGATGTGAAAGATGAAGGCCCAGATGGTCAAAAGCCATCGTTAGGTTTATCCCCATTCCTTAGAAGTATTGGTATTGAAACATTTAGGCTTAAAACTGGTACTCCTCCAAGAATTAAAAGAGATTCCATAGATTTCAGTAAAGCTAGTATCCAACCAGGTACAAATAGACATTTAGCCTTCTCCTATGAAACTAAGGAATTTATCCCTGTTGAAGAGCAAGAACCATGCTATTTAATTTATACTACACCAAGGACACACGAAATCATTAGAGAACACCTTAAAGATTCCGCTTTATTCAGTGGTCTTGTTACCGGTGTTGGTCCAAGATATTGCCCATCTATCGAATCTAAAGTTGTGACTTTCGCAGATAAAGAAAGACATCAATTATTCTTAGAACCAGAATCTAGATATACAGACTCCATTTACTTACAAGGCTTCTCCACATCTATGCCAGTGGAAGTACAAGAAGAAATGGTGCATTCTTTACCAGGTTTTGAAAACGCTGTTTTCCTTAAATACGCCTATGCGATTGAGTATGACGCGATTAGAACTGAAGAATATGGTTCCAATTTAGAAATCAAAAAATGGCCAGGTTTATTTATCGGTGGTCAAATCTGTGGCACTTCTGGTTATGAAGAAGCTGCTGCTTTAGGCTTAATGGCGGGTATTAACGCTTGCTTAAAGATCGATGGTAAAGAACCATTTGTGCTAAGAAGAGATCAAGCGTATATCGGTGTCATGATTGATGACTTAGTTACTAAAGGTACAGAAGAACCTTATAGATTGATGTCATCTCGCGCGGAATTCCGCTTAATCTTAAGACACGATAACGCGGATATGAGATTAACCGAATTAGGCCATCAAATCGGTTTAATTAAAGAAGATAGATACAATAGATTTGTTAACAAAGTTAACAATATTGATAAAGTTATCGAAATATTAAAAGCTATTTATTTAGGCGCTAGAAAAGACGTTAATGAATGGCTTAATAGTATTAATTCCAATCCACTTCAAGGTGGTATCCAAGCTTTTGAACTCTTAAAAAGACCAGAAGTCTCTTATGTTGATTTAAGAAAGTTTGTTCCTGAAATTCAAAACATTGAATTAGACGAATTCGCTGTTGAAGAAGTGGAAATCATTGCTAAATACGAAGGCTATATTGTGAAGCAAATTAGAGAAGCAAAAAATATGGCCAAGTTAGAAGAAATGAAAATTCCAAGTGAAATGGATTTCTTAAATATGGATGGTTTAGCATTAGAAGCTAGACAAAAACTCGATAAGATTAGACCAATGACTATCGGGCAAGCCTCTCGTATCTCTGGTGTGAATCCAAGTGATATCAGTGTTTTAATATTTAATGTAAGGAAGACACACAATGAATAAAGAATCATTTGTTTTAGAACTTAATAAACGTGGTATTAACTGTGAAGAGACACAATTAAATCTTCTCTGGGATTTTATGCGCCATGTTTTAAAAACAAATGAAAGTTTTAATCTTACTGCGATAAAGGATGAAGAATCATTCGTAGAAAAGATGATTTTTGATAGTGCGCTTCTTTTAAACAACCAAAACTTTGAAGGTGTTGATATTTTAGATATCGGCGCAGGCGCTGGATTCCCAAGTGTTGTTTTATCAATTCTTTCGCCAAAAGCCCATGTTTTTGCCCTTGATAGCACCGCGAAAAAAGTAAAGTTCATTGAGGACTATGCTAAGGAAAAGAGCTTAGACGTCACTGGAATAAGTGCTCGAGCGGAGGAATTTGCAAGAGACAATAGAGATAGATTTATGGTGGTTACCGCTAGAGCAGTAGCCTCATTAAGAATCCTTGTTGAATTAGCTTTGCCTTTGCTTAAAGTTGGTGGTGTATTTATCGCTATGAAAGGCCCTGGCTTTGAAGAAGAAATCAAAGAAGCCCAAGGCGCTTTAAAGAAACTTAAAGGTGAAATTGATTATATCTACGAAGATCAACTTCCAGAATCAAAAGAAGCAAGGTCATTTATATATATTAAAAAGGTAGGGGAAACACCTAATAAATACCCTCGTCCGTATGGCGAAATAAAAAATAAAGCGTTATAGTATTTTATTTTATAAAATTGAGTATATAATAGAAATCACTTCAGGGCAGCGAAAAGCGACCGGCGGTAAACCCCGCGAGCCTAAAAGGGCAGGAACTTGTGAAATTCAAGTGGCGACAGTAAAGTCTGGATGAAAGAAGTACGTTTTTTAAGGCCTTGGGAAAGGTCTATTTTTTATGAACAAGATAAGAAAACCTAGTGAAATTATCACTAGAATTGCAACTATTGGTGTCTTATCAGCTTTAGGTGCAGTGTTAATGGCGTTCGTGAAGATACCTGACCCATTCGCGCCATGGCTAGAAATTGAAATCAGTGAAATTGTGACAATTCTAGCGTATGCGCTTTATGGTTTACCAGGTGGTGCACTAGTTGCCATTATTAAAACAGGATTAAAAATCCTCTTCGTCGGTACATCTTCTAACTATTTAGGAGAACTTACCGCCATATTAGCGTCCTTGATGTTTATCATCGGAATGTTTATCACAAGCCGCTTAAAATGGTTTAAGAAAGGTATCGGTTTCCGTATTGTTGCCTATGTTTCTATCGCTATTTTAGTGAGTGCGACAATGACATTATTCAACGCTATCTTTATTACTCCATCTTACTTAACCATCTACGCCAATCCTCCACGTTTATCAACATGCTTCGAGGATGGAATGATTCTTAAAGTCTATAATTATTTGACTAAATCAAATGTGGAAGCGGTTAATGCTTGGCCATATATCGGTGCTATTAGCGTAATATATGGCCCAT